>JASLES010000208.1 GCA_030151005.1 Silvimonas sp. | reverse complement strand
GCCGGTCACGACGCCTACACCCACCTTGGCTCCGACACCCACACCGGCTCCGGTTGCGCATTACGCCATCAGCGGTACAGTCAGTGGCCTGCATGGCATGAGCCTGACACTGCACAACGGCGGCGATAGCGTTACCGTGACCGGCGATGGCGCATTCACCTTTCCCACCTCCGTGGCTTCCGGCAGTACATTCGCCGTGACCACAGCCGACCCGACCTGGACCAAATGTACCGCGACCAATGGCAGCGGCACGATCAACGCCAATGTCTCCGTCGCCGTCAGTTGCGCAACGATCACGACGTCAACATCGACCCCGATCACCAGTTCTATCAGTATTTTTATGGACCCTGCATCGCTTGCGGTGGATAGCAGCGGCAACCTTTATGTTGCCAACTCGGTGACACGTCAAGCCTGGAAAATCGCGCCAGATGGCACAACGACGGTGTTATTCACCGGTTCTGGCATTGTGTACGGCCTGGCCCTGGATGCCGGTGGCAACCTCTATGTGGCCGATTCATACCCCAATCTGATAGAAAAAATCGCACCAGATGGCTCCGCAACCACATTCGGTAGCGGATGGGGTTATCCGACGTCCATGGCACCCGATGCCAACGGCAATGTCTATGTCGCCAATCTCTCAACCGATACCGTGTTGCAAGTCGCCCCGGATGGCACGACAACGACGGTGCTCAGTGTTCCTGCTTTCCCCTACGGTGTCGCTATCGACAGCGCAGGGAACCTGTACGCCAGCACGCCCTCAACCAACACAGTGACCAAACGCGCTGCGGATGGCACGGTCACGACGCTCAGCGGTTTTAACCAGCCGGTACAGATGATTGCTGAGTCGAATGGAAGCCTCTACGTGGCAAACCGGGGCGATGCCACGGTGAAAAAGCGTTTGCCGGATGGCACGATGGTGACCATTTATACCGACCCAGCCTATTCTGACGGCCTCTATGGTCTGGTTATGGACGCCAGCGGTGCGCTCTACGTGTCTAATTATCTTCATGGCACGGTCACCAAGCTCACCCCGGTTCACTAAGCGATCAACCTCCCTGGTGGGTTAGCCAGTGTGGACACAAAAACGGCCCTTCGGGGCCGTTTTTGTTTAACCATGAAGCGCGCTTACTTAGCACGGCTCACCGAGTCTGATCTATGGCCGCTTTCGAGCTACGAGTATGTATGCCGAGTTGACCGCTACGAGTTGTGGAACAGACGTCGGGATACAAAAGTGCTATATCCGCGTCGGCCGATGAGCTGCCTGAGCTTGTCCCTGCACCCGCTCCAAAGCGGAAGAGCTCCCCAGCAATAGTCAACGTCTTTAACTCGATGTCCATATAACAGCAGCAGCCAAAACCTCAGGACGGCACACCCTGGGGAGTCGCGATCCGCGATGGCGACGTTCTTCCGTAAAAAGAAGATAGCTGGGTGCTGGTGTCTGCAGGTTGAGTGCCGTGATTGGCGATCAAGCTACCGTGCAGCGCCCCCGCCGGATCTACGTGCAGGTGGCGCGCTCGCCTGCAAATCACGCCCCACGTGGCCGTTTGTAGCGGTTGTAACCCCACAGATATTGGGTAGGCGCGCGGGCAATCAGTTGTTCGATCTGATTGTTAAGATGCGCTGCGGCGGCTTGGCGGTCTGTAGACAATGGCTCTGCCAACACTTTCAGATGGATATGGTAAGCGCAAGATGCCGCCAGGCGTTCTGCAAACACCATCACGATGGGCGCGCCGCTGATGGCCTGCAGACGCTGCACCAGGTTCATGGTGTACGCCGGTTTGCCAAAGAAGGGCGCCCAGTCGCCTTCGCCGCCGCCGGGGCACTGGTCTGGCAGAATGCCAATGGTTTCACCGCGCTTGAGTGCTTTGACCAACATGCGTACGCCACGCGGGGTGGCCGGGGCCATAGCCAGGTTGGGGCGGCTGCGCATGCGTTCAATCCAGTCACGCAGCCAGGGCTGGTGCGGCGGCTTGAACAACACGGTAGAAGGCGAATACTGCGCAAACAATGGCCCCAGCAATTCAAACCCGCCCAGATGCGGCGACAACAGAATCAGGCCCTTCCCCTGGGCCAGCAGCGCATCAGTGGTTTCGTGGAAATTGGCTGGCGAAATATCCAGTCGTGACATCGGGTTTTCACGCATCCAGAAATACGGCATTTCCAGCACCATGCGCCCGGCGGCGCGGCTGGCCTCACGCAATTGGATGGAAGACGAATCCGGATAGGCTTGCAGATAATTTTGTTGCAACCGGGTGCCATAGCGCCCCGGTAAACGGGCTGCGCTAGCGCCCAGCAAAGCGCCAAATGCTTGCGCCCAGGACAGTGGGAGCAAGGAAAGCAGCCAGAAAATGGCGGTCATGGAAGTCCCGTCGAGAAGACGTTGAGGAGTGGCGTGCGTCGGGAAGAAACAGGGAGGGGAACCCCGGTTTCAGCAGAAAATTCATGTGCCACTTTGGGGCATCGGCCCCACTCTACCGGGTAAATCACAAGGCGATAAGCGCAGCGTTGTGTCGCGGGTGTAATACAGACATGCAGACGGGCCGTGCTGACCGATGATTTGCCTCAGGCTTTTGATTTGATGAGATAAATGGTAACGAATGTATCACTTGGGGGACTAGCCTGAGTTGGCAATCCAGCCGTTGTGGATGCAAAAACCAGCAAAAGTAACCAGGCAGAATCTCAGTTGCCCACGCTGCAACTACCGCCTACGCCGATGATCTACCTGCAGTTGTTCATGACTGGCGGCAAATCGGTGTGGATTCAACCGGTCGATGCAACAGCCTGTTGGAATCGTTGTGCCGGTGTCTCGTAATCCAGTGTTTTCCTGGGCCGTTCATTCAGTCGTCCGGCTACCGTATCCAGTTCCGCCTGGGTGTAGCCCGAGAGATCTGTTCCCTTGGGGAAGTACTGTCTCAACAACCCATTGGTATTTTCATTGGTCCCGCGTTGCCAGGGGTGCTGCGGGTCGCAGAAATAAACCTGGATGTCGGTCGCTAACGTAAAGCGTTGGTGGTCGGCCAGTTCCTTGCCACGATCCCAGGTGAGTGATTGATACAGCACAGTTGGCAGCTTGCGGGCCTGTTTGATGAGCGCGTTCACGACACTCCTGGTGTCTTTGCTCCTCAATTTCACCAGCATCACGTAACGCGTCTGCCGCTCTACCAGCGTGGCAATCTGGCTGTTCTTGCTGCCACAGAGCAGGTCGCCTTCCCAGTGGCCCGGCAGTGCCCGATCCTGAACCGTGGCGGGACGTTCACGGATGGAGATGGCATCGGTGATCCTGCCGTGATCTTCTGTCTTTTGCGTGTGATGACGTGAACGCCGCATGGCGCGGGTGCGCCGCAAATGAGCCAGCAGCTCTTTCTTCAGTGCGCCACGGGCCTGAATGAAGAGACTGCGATAAATGGTTTCATGGGACACCTGATTGCGCTCGTCGT
>JASLES010000201.1 GCA_030151005.1 Silvimonas sp. | reverse complement strand
GCTGGTTGGCGCGATCGTCACGGGCCTGATTGTCTGGCGCACCCGGCATTTGCTGTGGGGCATCGGCGGCGGCCTTGTGGTATTCGGATTATGGCAATGGCTGTTCTGACGGGAAACGCATGACGACTGCTCCTGATTCTCTGTTTGCCGCACTAGAAGTGGACCTGGCTGAGCGCCGTGCCGCGCACCTGTATCGGCGCCGGCCGGTGGTGAGTACGCCGCAAGGGCCGACGGTGACGGTCGATGGCGTCACACTCACCAATTTTTGCAGTAACGACTATCTGGGCCTCGCTGCGCATCCGCGCATTGTGGCTGCGGCGCAGGCTGGAGCAGCGCGCTGGGGCGTTGGCAGCGGCGCATCTCATCTGGTTTGCGGCCATCAAGCAGCGCATGAAGCATGCGAGCGCAAACTGGCGGCATTCGTCGGCAAACCGGCGGCACTGACCCTGGCAACCGGTTATCTGGCCAATCTGGCCGTGATTACCGCGCTGGTCGGGCGGGAAGACGCGGTGTTTGCCGACAAGCTCAACCACGCCTCGCTTAACGATGCCTGTCTGCTGTCGCGCGCCACCTTCAAACGCTTTGCGCACAATGATCTGGTCATGCTGGAACGCCAATTGGCCGATACGCCTGCGCGCCGCAAACTGATTGCGGTCGATGCTGTCTTCAGTATGGATGGCGACACCGCGCCGCTGGCTGATTTGCTGACCCTGGCCGAGCGCTACGACGCCTGGTTGTTCATTGATGACGCCCACGGTTTTGGCGTGCTGGGTAACGGGCGCGGCAGCATGGCCCAGATCGGGCTGGATTCACCTCGCATTATTTATATGGCGACGCTGGGCAAAGCGGCGGGCGTCGCGGGGGCCTTTGTGGCGGCAGAAAACATCGTGATCGAGTATCTGATCAACATGGCGCGGCCGTATATCTACACCACCGCTGCGCCCGCGCTGATTGCCGACGCCGTGTGCGCGAGCGTGGACGCGATGACGGAAGAAACCTGGCGGCGCGAGCGTCTGCAATCCCATATCGCAACCTTGCGCCAGGGCCTTGCGGCGGGCGGATGTACGCTAATGCCCTCATTCACGGCGATTCAGCCGTTGGAAATGCCGTCCAGTGAAGCGGCGCTGGCGCTCTCGGCCGCCCTGCGGGAACGCGGGCACTGGGTCGCCGCCATCCGGCCGCCCACGGTGCCGACCCCGCGTTTGCGCATCACCTTGTCTGCTGCGCATGATGCAGCGCAGGTTCAGCAACTGGTTGACGATCTGCTGGCGCTGCGTGCTGCCAGCCCTGCCGCACGGAGTGTTTCTTGAGCGTTTATTTCGATACCCTGGGCCAGGGGGACAGTGTGGTCTTTTTGCACGGCTGGGCCATGAACCGCATGGTGTTCAAGCGCGCGGCCGAGCAACTGGCAGATGAATACAGTTGTGCGCTGGTCGATCTGCCCGGTTGCGGCAGTTCTGCCACGCTCAGCCCCTATACGCTGGATAACATGGTGGCTGCCGTCGCTGAGACTTTTCCGTTTCCAGTCCACGTGGTTGGCTGGTCATTGGGCGGCGCTGTTGCCACGCGCTGGGCGCTGGCGCAGCCGGAGAAAATCCGCTCGCTGACGCTGGTGGCTTCTTCGCCCAGCTTTGCCCAGCGCGACGACTGGCCGCAAGCCACGCCGCTGGCCGTACTGCAGCAGTTTACCGACAACCTGGCAGGAGACTGGAAAGGGACACTCAAGCGGTTTATCTCTTTGCAAACCATGGGCGGCGGCGAGGCACGGGCCATTGCACGTGAACTGGTCGACGACCTGTTCAACAATGGCGAGCCTGACGCATCTGCCTTGCAACGCGGCCTGGATATCCTGCGCGAGACTGACCTGCGGCCAGAGGTGGGGGCGCTCGACTTGCCCGTCATGCTGCATTATGGCGACCGCGATGCCATGACGCCGCTGGCCGCCGGAGAATGGCTGGCCCAGCACATCAAGGGCGCGCAATTGCACACTTACCGGGGTGCCGCACATGTGCCATTTCTGTCTCATCTGGACGAGTTTGTGGCCGCCCAGCGCGCTTTTTTGCGATCGGTCTAAGAGACTTGGGCGCACGCAATGCCAACAAAAAACCCGGCGCTGGCCGGGTTTTTTGTTGTTCCACCAGCGCATCCTCAGTGGGTGAACTGGCTGAATACCCAATACAAGGTGCCAGACAGCAGCATGGCCGCAGGCAAGGTCAGCACCCAGGCCATGACCAGATTGCGCACCGTGGACATCTGCAGACCAGACTTGTTGGCGGCCATGGTGCCGGCAATGCCGGACGACAATACATGTGTGGTCGAAACCGGCAGGCCGTAGGCATCGGCCGCACCAATGGTCGCCATGGCCACCAGCTCGGCACTGGCCCCTTGCGCATAGGTCAGATGGGTTTTGCCGATCTTCTCACCTACCGTCACCACAATGCGTTTCCAGCCCACCAGCGTGCCCAGGCCGAGCGCAATTGCCACGGCAATCTTGACCCAGGTCGGGATGAATTTGGTCGCACCATCCAGTGACTTGCGGTAGTTGCTCAACACCGCCTTATCACTATCGTTCAGGCCGCTGTGATCATCCTTGAGCAAGATACGCAGCGCTTCAGAGTTCAGATACATGTCATTGCGCACGTTCTGGATGACGGTATGAGGCACTTGCTGCAGGTTGTCGTAGTGACCAATTTGCTCGGACACCGTATCAGACAAGGTGGTGACGGCGGCAAGGGTTTGCGGCTGCAGCTGGTGCGATTGCACGTATTTTTCTACCTCGGCGCGGAAATCTGCCGGTGCGTTGCCATTGGCGTAACGGGCCAGCGTGTGCGATGCCTGCTGCGACACCGCCTGGAACGTCAGCACGTCTTTTTCTGGCATGGCGCGGTTGAGGGCGTAGGTGGTCGGCAAAATCCCGATCAGGATCAGCATGATCAGGCCCATGCCTTTCTGGCCGTCGTTGGAACCATGCGCAAAGCTCACGCCGGTGCAGGTCAACACCAGCAGGCCACGAATCCACCAAGGGGGCGCCTTGCCCGGCTTGGGTTCTTTGTACAGCGCAGGGACTTTGACCAACGCTTTGAGCACGATCAGCAACAAAGCTGCGCAGATAAAACCGATGATGGGGGAAAACAGCAGGGACTTGCCCACGTTGAGCGCCTGGCCCCAATCCACCCCGCTGGTGTGGGTGTTACCGGCGGCCATCAGCTGGTTGGCGATACCCACGCCAATGATCGAGCCAATCAGCGTGTGCGAGCTGGAGGCGGGCAAGCCCAGCGCCCAGGTCCCCAGATTCCAG
>JASLES010000159.1 GCA_030151005.1 Silvimonas sp. | reverse complement strand
TGCCAGCGGATCTGGATGAGTAAGGCCTGACGAGAGGGGAAACCGGATTCTCGCTCCCGCCCTCGCACACCACGCCCCTTGCCGCGCCGGCCCCCCATCCCGCATAATTGCAACATTATTGCAATTGGCCCGATTCCGCTTCGATGTCCCATCCCCACGCCCACGATCACGCGCATCCGCACGTTCATCACCACGCTGCGCCTGCCAAACCAGGCTTGCCCGCCCGCCTGTTTGCTTCCAGCGCCGGGCAACGCTTGCTGATTGCGCTGGTACCGCTGGCGCTGGTGTGGCTGATGACCTGGTGGGCCATGTAAATGATCCGGCTGGATGACATCACCGTCTGCTATCGCAAACACCCTGCCGTGCATCATGTCAGTGGCACGTTCACGGCCGGTGGGCTCACCGCCGTGGTCGGCCCCAATGGCGCCGGCAAAACCACGCTATTGAAGGCGATTACCGGGCTGCAGCCGCTCACCACCGGCAAAATCACCGCAGATGGCGCGATCGCCTATTTGCCGCAACTGGCTGAACTGGATCGGCAATTTCCGCTCACGGTCAGCGAACTGGTGCTCTCTGGCGCGTGGAAGCGCAAGGGCGGTTTTTCCAGCCTGGCGGGGGATGAAGCCATTCGTACGCAAGCGGCACTGGATCGTGTCGGCCTCAGTGGTTTTGGGGAACGCCCGATCAGCACACTCTCTGGCGGGCAGTTGCAACGCGCCCGCTTTGCCCGGTTGCTGGTGCAGGACACACCCATCATTTTGCTGGATGAGCCGTTCAACAATATCGACACCCGCACGCGCGATACGCTGTTGCACATCCTGGAACACTGGCGTGATGAATCCCGCACCGTCGCCGTGGTGGTGCACGACATGAGCATCGCCCATTCGCATTTCCCCGAAACCCTGTTGCTGGCGCATGAAGTGATTGCCTGGGGCCCGACAGCGGCAACGCTAGACCCGGCCAACCTGGATCGTGCCCAACAAATGACCGAATACTGGCAGAACGATGCCCCCTGGTGTGCCCGTCCATGACCCTGAATGAACTGTTGATTGCGCCGGTCACGGACTTTGCCTTCATGCGCCGTGCGCTGGCCGGTTGCATCGCACTGGCGACAGGCTGTGCGCCCATGGGCGTGATGCTGGTATTGCGCCGCATGAGCCTGATGGGCGATGCCCTCTCCCACGCTGTGCTGCCCGGTGCGGCGGTCGGCTTTATCTTTGGTGGTTTTGCCCTGCCCTGGCTGGCCGGTGGCGGTATTGCGGCCGGCTTGCTGGTGGCGCTGCTGGCGGGTTTGGCCAGCCGGTTTACCAGTTTGAATGAAGACGCCAGCTTTGCCGGTTTCTATCTGGTTTCGCTGGCGGTGGGTGTGGTGCTGGTCTCCCGCTGGGGCAGCAATGTCGATCTGATTCACCTGCTGTTCGGCTCTGTACTGGCGATTGATGACCCGGCCCTGTTGCTGCTGGCATCGATCACCACCCTTACTTTGCTGTGGCTGGCTCTCAATTACCGCGGCGTGATTCTGGAATGCGTTGATCCAGGTTACCTCGCCGTCAACGGCGGTCGCGGCAGCCGCTATCACCTGGGTTTGATGGTGCTGACCGTGTTCAACCTCGTGGCCGGTTTTCAGGCCATGGGCACGCTGATGGCGGTTGGCATGATGATGCTGCCCGCCACCATCGCCCGCTTGTGGGCCGATACGCTGGCAGGTTTGCTCCTGGCCGCCTGGTTGTCGGGTCTTGCGGCCAGCGTGGTTGGCCTGCTGCTGTCTTATCACCTTAACCTGCCGTCTGGCCCGGCCATTGTGCTGGTGGCGGGCGTACTCTATCTGCTGTCGCTATGGCTGGCCCCGCATGGCTGGCTGGGCCGCCGCGCCAGCAAGACCCATCTGCAACATTAAGCATCAAGGACACCCCATGCCGCGTTTCGCCCACCTGATCCGTTCAGTGTTCCTGGTCAGTCTGGTCATGTGTGCTGGCCTTGCCAGCGCAGCGGACCGGCTGCCAGTGGCGGTCAGTTTCAGCGTACTGGGTGACCTGGTCCGGCAAGTGGGCGGGGACCGGATCAGCACGGTGCAACTGGTCGGCCCGGATGAAGACGCGCATGTGTACCAACCCACGCCCGGCGCCATTGCCGAAGTCTCCCGCACCAAACTGTTCTTCGTGAACGGGCTGGGTCTGGAAGGCTGGCTGACGCGCCTGCAGCAGGCCGCTAATTACAAAGGCCAGGTGATTACCGTGAATCAGGGCAGCGATGCGCTGACCATGACCGAAGACGGCAAACGCGTGACCGATCCGCATACCTGGCAAGACCCGGCGCGCGTCAAAAGCATGATTGAGATCATCAGCAAAGCGCTGATCACGGCCGACCCGGCTGGCAGCACGTATTACCGCCAACGCGCCGATGCGTATCAAAAACAACTGGATGATCTGGCCACGTGGGCAACGGCCCAATTCAATACCATCCCGCCGGCCAGGCGCGTGATCCTGACCTCGCATGATGCCTTTGGTTATCTGGGCCACCGCTTTGGCGTGAAGATTCTGGCGCCGCAAGGGGTTTCTACCGATGCAGAACCTAGCGCCAAAGAAGTGGGCGATCTGGTGCGGCAGATTCGTGCCAGCGGGATTCGTGCGGTGTTCATGGAGAACATCAGCAACCCGAAAATGGTGCAGCAGATTGCCGCCGAAACCGGCACATCCACCACCGCCCGGCTGTATTCAGATGCGCTGTCCAAAGATGGCAGCGCAGATACGTATCTGAAGATGTATCGCCACAATGTGACCGCGCTGGTGGCGGGGATGAAGCTGAACAAGTGACTTGAGTTCGCTCCCACTCCGTAGCCCGGATGAAGCCGGAGGCGAGAATCCGGGGTGGCACTATTCGCAATATGCATGTCCCCGTTGCCCAACCCGACGACCCAGTAACTGTTCTTGCCTGCATCGCATCCCCGGATTCCCGGCCTGTTGGGCCTTCATCCGGGCTACGGTCATACGCTCGCCAGCTTCTGCCGCACCGTCCGGATCAACCGTTTCGCCTCAAACTTGATTTCTTCATGATTGAGCCCGGCAAAACCCAGCATCCAGCCCTCCACGTTTTGCGGCCCCAGGTGGGCGCTACGCAGATCACGCAGTTGCGTGCCCGCCTGCCGTACCGCAGGCGTCAGTAACGCTTCGTGGCCGGGCGCTAACAGACCAGCACACTGCAGGCCACTTTCAAACCCGACCAGTTGCAGTTCATCCGCCAGCGGCGCCAGTGCCTCCAGCAGGCAATCCCGCCGGCTTCGATACAACAACCGCATGCGGCGCAAATGCGCCCCAAAGTGCCCCTGGCTGATAAAGTCTGCCGCCACTGCCTGCGACACATAACTACTGTGACCATCACACGCGCGACGGGCACTGGTCAGTGCAGGCATCACCGATTCTGGCGCAACTACATAAGCCAGGCGCAAACCCGGAAACAACACCTTGCTGAACGTACCCACGTAAAGCACGCAACCGGCATCATCCAGCCCTTGCAGGGCCGGCAGCGGTTTATGGTCAAACTGGTACTCGCCGTCGTAATCGTCTTCGATAATCCAGGCTTTGTGCTGGCGGGCCAGTGCCAGCAATGCCATCCGGCGCGCCAGAGACATACGCATGCCCAGCGGATACTGGTGAGATGGCGTGACGTAAATCATGCGTGGCGCAGAAAGCGTGGTGTCCCAGATCAGCCCTTCATCATCCAGCGGTACCGGTTGCAAGACGGCGCCCGCTGCCTGCAATGCGGCGCGCGCCCCGTGATAACCCGGATCTTCCACCCACGCTGTATCGCCCGCATCCAGCAAAGTCAGCGCCAGCAACTGCAGGGCCTGCTGGGAACTGGCCAGAATCATCACCTGACCCGCGTGGCAGCGCACGCCACGAGATTGCGCCAGGTAGGCGGCAATGGCCTGGCGCAGCGGCAGATAACCCTGTGGATCGCCATACTCCATCAGCGCGTTGTGGCTATCCTGGCGCAGAATGCGTGCCTGCAAGCCGTTCCAGATTTCATGCGGAAAGGCGCGCATGTCCGGAATACACGCCCGCAAACCAGCATTGCCTTCTGCCTTGAGTGTCGTGCGCTGCATGGATAAACCGCGTTGCGACGGCCCGGCAATGGCCGCCCCGCCAGTAGTCCGGACCGGAAAACGCGCCAGCACATCAATCGCCACAAACGTACCGGCGCCCACCTTGCGGCTCACGTAGCCTTCTGCTTCCAGCCTGACATAGGCCGCTTCAACCGTGACCCGCGCCACGCCCAGCTCCGCGGCCAGCGCGCGGGAGGCCGGCAAGCGCTGGCCCACGCCCAGATTACCCTGCAGGATTTGCGCCCGGATCTGACGACAAACCTGCTCCTGTAATGACACACCAGCGGCTTCTTGCATGAGTGGCGACATTGGCCTTATCCACAACCCATAAATGGCATCATAAGAAAGTCCATTCTCACCCTAAACTGATGCCATCACCAACCCTGTGGGCTAACAAAAATGCAAACGTGGCAAAACGAACTGGGCCAACCCGTGGGCGAGCCATTACCCGGCTGGACCATGCCACCCTTCCCCCCGCAACAGAACCTCAGCGGCTTTGGTTGCCGGCTGGAACCCTTGAACGTGGCAAAGCACAGCGACGATCTGTGGCAAGCATTCAGTGCTGATACGGAAGGCCGGATGTGGGGTTATCTAACCGTCGGGCCGTTTACCACTCAGGCGGAGCTGAACCAGTGGTTGCGACTGCTGACCAGCAAGCCTGACCCGCAGCCCTACGCCATTGTCGATGCTGAAACAGGTAAGACTCACGGCCTGATCTGCTACCTGCGCATTGCGCCGGAATCAGCCTCTATCGAGGTCGGCTGGGTCACGTTTTCCCCCGCTTTGCAGCAAACCACGCTGGCCACCGCCGCGCAGTTCTTGCTGATGCGCAATGCCTTTGCACTGGGCTATCGCCGCTATGAGTGGAAATGCAATGCGCTCAACCATCCCTCGCACAGGGCGGCAGAACGGCTGGGGTTTACGTTTGAGGGGATTTTTCGCCAGGCGACTATCAACAAGGGCCGTAATC
>JASLES010000123.1 GCA_030151005.1 Silvimonas sp. | reverse complement strand
CCACGCTGTACGTGAATGCCGGGCTCGATTCCATCCTCAATGCCACTACGCCGTTGTGGGGCGCCCTGATTGCCTTTGGATGGCTCAAGGTGAGCCTCACCCGTGATCAGGTACTTGGTATGGCGCTGGGGCTTGTGGGGGTATTGGTGCTGGTGTGGGATCAGCTTGGCGCCGGGCAGGGTACACAGACGCTGGCCATCCTGGCCGTCTTGCTGGCGACGCTCTCTTACGGCTTTGCCAGCCATTACTCCCGCCGCAATCTGGTGGGGCTGACGGCCCCGCTGACGACTTGGGCCAGCCAGTTTTTCTCTGCGCTGATTCTTTTGCCTGGTGCGTTGTACTGGTGGCCGCAACATGCGGTCTCTGCCAATGCCTGGTGGGCCGTGATCGGGCTGGGTGTGGTCTGCACCGGTTTGGCTTATGTGTTGTATTTCCGCCTGATTGCCCACGCGGGTGCCAGCTATGCCATGTCGGTTACATTTTTGATTCCGGTATTCGGCGTAGCTTGGGGGGCGTTGTTTCTACATGAGCAAGTGGGTTCGCAAACCATCGCCGGATGTCTGGTCATTTTGCTGGGCACGGCGCTGGCCACCGGCAAACTGCAACTCATACAACGATTGCGGGCGGTGTGAAGGTTTTGGGTCGATAACACTCGGTAACGGCCGGGGGCAAGTACACATAAAGGGCGGATCCATTCCGCCCTTTATGCTGACTTGTTTCTTGATTTGATGCGTTGCGCCGCAGCCTTGCTACAGGCCAGGTGTAGCGGCTTGACAACTTCTTACAAAGCATCGGCACCAGGCGTGACTTCTACGTTTTTTGCCTTGCAGCGCCTTGATTTTACTGTTTATGAACATTTCTTGACGTATGGCAAACGTAGCGGGTCGCCAAGTCACTACAAAGTGCTTGCGTAGCTAATATATCAGCGCTCATAATTCTGATATATCAGATCGACAACCCCTCTGAATCTTCAACAAAACAGAGGGATGCGCTTCACACACACCGTAAAAAGGCTAGGAGGTTGTACCGCGATGGCTGCTTTCATGGACAAGGATTTCCTGCTCGATACCGCAACGGCTCGTCACCTGTATCACGACGTAGCGGCGGATCTGCCCATCATTGATTACCACTCTCACTTGCAGCAGGGCGAAATTGCCAGCCGCAAGCAGTTTCGCAATGTGGCGGAGCTGTGGCTGGGGGGCGATCACTACAAATGGCGTTTGATGCGTAGTGCTGGTGTGACCGAAGACCTCATCACCGGCAATCGTAGCGACGAAGATAAATTCCGCGCTTTTTGCAAGGTACTGCCGCACGCCATTGGTAACCCGATTTATCACTGGAGCCACCTGGAGCTGCGTCGGATTTTTGGTATTGATCTGTTGATCAATGAAAAGAATGCTGGCCGCATCTGGGAAGAGGCCAACGCCAAGCTGGCGCCGATGGATACCTGGTCGCTGCTGGAACAGGCCAAAGTAGAAATCGCATGTACAACTGATGACCCGGCGGATGATCTCTTGCAACACCAGGAGATTGCCAGGTCTGCGCTCAAGACTCGTGTGCTGCCGGCCTATCGCCCGGACAAAGCCATGCGCATCAACAACCCGGGCTTTGTCGACTACCTGGCGCGCCTGGGTAATGTGGCTGGTGCCAGGGTTGATTCCTTTGCCAGCCTGATTGCCGCGCTTGCCGCCCGCGTGGCGTTTTTCCACCAGCAAGGCGCGCGCATCAGCGATCACGCAGTCGATGTTGCTCTGCCGGTTGTACCTGCCACGGAGCAACAACTGGAAGCATTGTTCCAGAAACGTGTGGCCGGCAACCTGCTGTCCGACGCGGAACTCGGTGCGTACGTGCGCGGCATTCTGACTGCCATGGGCCGCGTTTACGCCAGCCATGGCTGGTCTATGTGTCTGCATATTGGCGCTCAGCGCAACAACAACACCCGCATGCTTAACACGCTGGGCCCGGATACCGGCTACGACTCCATCTCTGACATGAGCTGCAGCGCCGGCCTGGCTGCCATGCTGGATGTGCTCGATAGCACGGATGAGCTGCCCAAGACCATGTTGTTCTGCCTGAATCCGAATATGAACGACGTGCTCTCGACCATGATTGGTAACTTCCAGGGCGGTGGTGTCACCGGCAAGCTGCAGTTCGGCCCGGCCTGGTGGTTCAACGACCACAAAACTGGCAACCTGGAGCAGTTTGTGACGCTGGCCAACCATGGTGTGCTGGGGACTTCGGTGGGTATGGTGACCGATTCGCGCAGCTTTGCGTCTTATCCGCGCCATGATTACTACCGGCGTCTGCTGTGCCGTCAACTCGGCCAATGGGTTGATGGTGGTGAATATCCGGCCGATGAGTCCACGCTGGAACAAATCGTGCGCGACATCAGCTACGAAAACGCCAAGCGTTATTTCGGCCTCTGATCCATACGCATAACACGTAATCCACGCCGGCTGCCCTTAAATGGGTAGCCGGCTCACGAAGACACTGGCAGCCATGCAAAAAACGCTCTGTATCCACCCTGATGACGACATGCTCGTCGCGCTGACTGATCTGGCCTCGGGCGAGATCGTCACCTGGGAAAACGAATCCATCCTGGTGACCACGCCAGTGGCCGCCAAACACAAGCTGGCCCGCCGCGCCTTTGCCAAGGGCGACTTGTTGCGCCTGTATGGCGTGCCGGTTGGTCGTGCCATGCAGGACATCCGCCGCGGTGAAGCGGTAACGACAGAGAACCTGGAACACTACGCGGCTGACGTCGAAATCACCCAGACGCAGCCTTATACCTGGACCCCGCCAGATATGTCCGACTGGCAAGGTGCAACCTTCCCGGGCGTGGTGCGTGCCGACGGCCGCATTGGTACGGCCAATTACTGGCTGATTTTCCCGCTGGTGTTCTGTGAGAACCGCAACGTTGAGCACCTGCGCAACGCGCTGGAACAACCGCTGGGTTATGCCACCAACGATCTGGCTGCGTTTACTTTGTCTTTGCTGGGTGAAGAAATGGATGCGCCGGCACAAGCCGTGACGCGCCCGTTCCCCAATGTCGATGGCGTACGCATTATCACGCACGCTGGCGGCTGTGGGGGCACGCGGGCCGATGCACGCTCCTTGTGCAAGATCTTGTCTGCGTACGCGGATCACCCCAACGTCGCCGGCATTACCGTGTTCAGCCTGGGTTGCCAGAACGCCCAGATCAAGATGTTCAAGGAAGAACTGGCCAAGGTAAACGCCAACTTCGATAAACCCTGTCTGATCTTTGAACAGCAGCAGTGGGATAGCGAAGAAGCCATGATGAAGTCCGTGTTGCAAGACACGCTTAAGGGCATCAGGACGGCCAACGAGATCAAGCGCACGCCCGTACCACTTTCCGCGCTAAAGATCGGTGTGAAATGTGGTGGTTCGGATGGTTTCTCTGGCATTTCCGCCAATCCGACCATGGGTCTGGTTTCTGACATGGTAGTGGCCATGGGGGGGGCATCGATCCTGGCGGAGTTTCCGGAACTGTGCGGCGTAGAGGCCAGCTTGATCGAACGCTGTGAAAACGAAGACGACAAACGCCGTTTCCTTGGCATGATGCGCGACTTTGAAGCCAAGGCCCAAGCCGTTGGCACCAGTTTCGCGGCCAACCCCAGCCCAGGCAATATCCGAGACGGCTTGATCACGGATGCCATCAAATCTGCTGGGGCAGCCAAGAAGGGCGGTACTTCGCCCATCGTCTCGGTGCTCGATTACGGCGAAAACGCGGGCAAACCCGGTTTGTCGCTGCTGTGTACCCCGGGTGGGGATGTGGAATCGGTGACCGGTATCGTGGCTTCTGGCGCCAACGTGGTGCTGTTCTCGACCGGTCTGGGTACACCGACCGGCAACCCGATCGTACCGGTCCTCAAGATTGCCACCAACACCAAAACTGCAACCAAACTCAAAGACATGATCGATTTTGATTGTGGCCCGGTGGTAGAAGGCAAACCGCTGCCGGAAGTGGCAGAAGACCTTTTCAAGATGGTGGTGGCAACCGCTGGCGGTCAGTACCGCGCCAAGGCCGATCGCCTGCAGCAGTACGATTTCATTTTCTGGAAACGGGATATTTCCCTTTAAGAGTCCAATATCATGCAGACATTACAGCGGGAAAAACCGTTCAATCGCCCCATCCGCTTCTTGCAGTTTGGTGAGGGCAACTTTCTGCGCGCGTTTGTGGACTGGCAGATTGACCTGTTGAATGAACGCACCGGCCTTGATGCCGGTGTTGTGGTGGTGCGTCCGCGCGGTAACCCGTCCTTGCCTTTGCTGGACGTACAGGGCGGTGTCTTTACCACGTTGATTCGTGGGCTGGACGAATCTGGCAAACCGGTCAAAACCTACCGCCAGATCGAATGTGTTGAACGTGAAATCGACCTGGGGCAGAACTACGCCCAGTACCTGGCGCTGGCTGCCAATCCGGACCTGCGGTTTGTGGTGTCCAACACGACCGAAGCCGGCATTGCCACCAATGATACAGACCGGCTTGAAGATTCGCCGCCGGCAACTTTCCCGGCCAAGCTCACCCGCTTTTTGCACGAACGCTTCAAACACTTTGGCGGCGCGGCTGACAAGGGTCTCGTACTGCTGCCGTGCGAGCTGATTGATTACAACGGCGATGCGCTCCGGGCTGCGGTGCTGCACTTTGCCCGTCTGTGGCAACTGGGCGAACGCTTTGAAGCCTGGCTGGGCGGCGCTTGCACCTTCTGCTCCACGCTGGTTGACCGCATCGTGACGGGTTACCCGCAGGCAGAAATGGCCCAGATTGATGAAGAACTGGGCTATCACGACCAGTTTCTCGTCACCGCTGAATACTTCTATCTGTTTGTGATCCAGGGCCCGCAGTGGCTGGCTAAAGAACTTAAACTGGATGGCGCTGACCTCAATATCCGGCTTGTTGACGACATCACCCCGTACAAGCAGCGCAAAGTGGGCGTGCTCAATGGCGGCCATACCGTGCTGGTGCCCGTGGCGCTGCTGGCTGGTTTGCATGAAGTGGGCGAAGCGGTGGCAGACCCGGTGGTCGGGCCGTTCCTGCTGGATGTGCTGAACGAAGAAATCATCCCGGCTTTGCCGCTGGCACGCGCAGAACTCGATTCATTTGCGGCCGATGTATTGCGCCGGTTCCGCAACCCGTACATCCACCACCGGCTGGAGTCGATTGCGCTCAACAGCTGGAGCAAATACGCTGCCCGTGTGTTGCCGCAACTGCTGCAATATCAGCGTAGTACCGGCAAATTGCCGCAACGTTTGTTGATTGCGCTGGCGGCTACTATGGTTTTGTACCGTGGCAAGCTGATCAAGCTGTCGGATGATCCTGCCTGGCTGGCGTGGTTTGAAGCAGGCTGGGGTAAGGTCGATGCCGGTCAATGGACTGTGCAGCAACTGGCGACCGAGTGGCTGGGTAATATCGCGCTCTGGGGTCAGGACCTCAACGGTATTTCCGGCTTGTCGGACGCATTGGCTCAGATTCTGGAGACGATTGAAACCCAGGGTATTGCCGCGCTCATTTCACAAGGTTGATTTTGCTGCAATTGCCAAAAAGCAAATGCTGATAAACCTGCCATTGCCAAATTCAATTGCAATGGCAGGTTAAACGCTTTATCAATTAATGCTTACAACTGTTCGTATTTTCTGAAGAAAGCGTTGATGGCAGTTTTTGCGATTGTGTTGGTTCCGTAGTAAATAAAAAAGCCCGCAAATCAGCGGGCTTTTTTTGAGGTCGGTGACGCAGTCACATGCAATCAATCATGTGCGTTCTTATGCTCGGGCAAGTGCTGGATAAAGTATTCCGGTTGTAGCGTTCTGGCCACTTCCAGTACCGGCAATACGTGGTCGAGGTGCGAGCGCATGGCCGCAACTGCCGCACTGGGCTCACCTTTTTCGATGGCGTTGACCACATCAACGTGTTCGTCAACCACGTGTTCCATACGGCCCGGGAGTGGCAAGGTCAGGCGACGATAACGATCGATCTGCGTCTTGGCCTGCAAAATAATAGGCCATACGCCAGGATGGCCGGATAGCTCTGCCAGCGCGGCATGAAATGCCTCATCGGTCTGGTGAAAACCGCGGGTATCGCCGGCCTCTGTGTACTGACGCTGTGCGGCAAGGATGCCGCGCAATACCGTCACGCCCTCGGGCGAGATGCGCTTGGCGGCCTCCTCCACGATGGCGATTTCCAGCGCGGTCCGCACCAACATGGCTTCTTCAAGCGCATCCAGCGGGATCCGTGCTACAAAGGTGCCTACGCGCGGCATGATTTCGACGAGGCCTTCTTCGGCCAGGCGCTGCACCGCTTCATGTACTGGCGTGCGGCTGGTGCCGTGCTCGGCGGCGATATCGCGTTCGACAATCCGGGTGCCGGGCAGCATGGACATTTCGACAATACGCAGGCGTAAATCCAGATAAACCCTGCGCGATGCACTCAGTGCGGCGTCCTGACCGCTTTCCAGGTCTTGCAGTTTTTCCTTGGTATTCATTGATCCAGCTCTGCGCTGCTAGCGATAAAGTTGTGTTTGAGTTTTGTGCGGTAATTATTTTTGTTTTGTTGTTTTGCGTCAATCATCAAAACACTGTGCGCCATATTCGCATTGAACGGTATTGTTTGTCACCGATAAAGCGATGTTTGTTTTGTTCAGCCGATTACCCGGTTTCTACCGCGTTCTTTGGCGTCATACAAATGCCGATCAGCGGCCAGTACCAGTTTTTCCAGTGTGTCATGCTGGGGGTCAAGCTGCGCAAAACCGACACTGACGGTGAGGTGTAGAGATTGTCCATCCACAGTAGCCAGTGTTGATCGGGCAATATCCTGCCGGATGCGTTCCAGTACTTCTATCGTATTTGCCTCATTGGCATCAGCCAGCAAAAAAATAAATTCCTCACCGCCATAACGGGCAAACAGGTCTGAACTGCGCAGGTTGATCCGGCAGCGTTCGCTGACCGCCCGGATCACCACATCACCGACATCATGTCCCCAGGTGTCGTTAACCCGTTTGAAGTGGTCCAGATCAAGCAGAGCCACGCTGCAATAACCACCCCGGCGCGCGATCTGGTTGACGGTGACCGTGGCCATAGACTGGAATGCCCGCCGGTTCAGTGCGCCTGTCAGGAAGTCAGTGGTGGCGGCTTCGTGCAGATCCGCGATCAACGCTTCCCGCTCGATCTGCAGCGCCTGGCGGGCCTGGCTGTGATCCCGCAGGATCGCAATAGCGCTCAAGACATCGCCAATTTCATCACTATGCTCAGGACTGGGGACCGGGGTGTCGAGTTTGCCGGCGGCCAGCGCTTTGATGATGTTGGCGGAGGTCGTGAGCGCGTTGAGTAGTCGATAGCCAAACAGGCAAAGCGGCACAATCAGCAACAAGATCAATGCCGCAGTCAGACCTCCAAGCCACATCAGGCTGTCACGAGCTCTGGATTCTGCCGCCACGGCCTGTTTGTGAGCCTCTTGTAATAGCGCATCACGCAACCCGACGATGGGGTTCATGGTGGGGACATAACGCGCGGCAAACTCGCCGGTGGTCATTTGCGGGACGACACTGGCACGCCAGGTCAATAACACCTGGTTGACCAGTGCTTGCCCGTCGCCAAAGTATTGCTGATCCATCTGGGTGACCGCGCCGGTGATGCCGGGGTTATCTGCACAGCAACGTGCAACCCGGTTATTGACCAGCATGCGCATGATGTCGATGTGGCCGATGATGCGTTCAATCGATTCCACAGTTTGCCGGGTCAGCGGTTCTTGCCGGATCAGCGCGCGGGTAAATTGCGAGCCCAGTTGTCCGGCTTGTTCCCGCAGTTCTGCGGCGGCCCGGGCCGCGACCAGCAAATCATTCAAGGTGTTGCCACGTTGCTCTGCCGCACCCGAAACGCGAGTTGCCAGCGGGGAGGCCCGACCAGCCACGGCAATCATTGCCGTCACGGCGTCATCAATGGTTTCGCCCGGGCGCTCTGCCACCGGCATGGCGATCAGGGTGTCGACCTTGCGCCGGCCCGTTTGCAGGTCGTTTTGCAGTTGCAAAAGGGCATTGACCAGGGTGGCACGGTCCTCCTCCTCACCCAGTTGCTGCAGGCTGGTCATCAAGGTGTTGATGGCGTTATCGCTGTGTTCTCGCGCGGTGATCAGGGCGGCGGCCTGGCTGGCTGGGGCGGGCATGGGGGCGCCCATCATGGCGTTGCTGGGGCCACGCTCACGCGAGACCATTTCAAAGACTTTGAGCGCCAGAATGGTGCGATCGACATCCCGTACGGCGCGATGGTTTTCCGCGTACTCATGCCATTGCTTGTGCGCCAGCCAGCCCAACAGCCCGGCCAGCGTCAGCGTCCACGCAGTGATATACAAAATGAAGCGGGTTTTGATGCGCATGGGCTCAACACGTTATCTATGTTTTTTAATCAGCGCTTTGCCTTACAGCGTCCGTGGGGAACATGCGGCGCCGGTATGAGTCCATCGTGGGTGTTCGCAACGCAAACTGCAAATCAAGTGAGGCGCAAATGGTACAGAAACCTGATCGTGAAGCCGAAGAACTCGATTACCCCGACGAAAGGGCGGCCAAAAAGCAACAAAATCAGCTGGATACTGCGCGCCGACAGCACAGCCACCGGCCTTTTCCGGATCAGGCAGTTGATCCGCAGCCCAAAAGTGAAGATGGCCCTGAAGGTCTGCCACAGCGCTGAATGTGCGACAATAAAAGCCCCCGCTAGTGCGGGGGCTTTTTTGTTGCGTCCGACAGCGCGGCTTGCCACCCGGGCCGCTTGGGCGCATTGTTCTGCGTTTCATAATTTGTTGCAGCGGTAACCACCCATAAGGTGGCTTATCCTGCGTGATTGAACCTGCCTGGAAGAGCCTTGCAATGCCTCACTACCGGATCAAACCCGCCGACCTCAATGCCCATTATTTTGATGTTTCGCTGAGCATCGACAAACCGGACGCCGCCGGGCAGACGGTGTGGTTGCCGGTGTGGATTCCCGGTAGTTATCTGATCCGCGAGTTTGCGCGCAATATCGTCAGCATCAGCGCCAGTTGCAAGGGTAAGCCGGTCACCTTGACCAAGCTGGATAAACACAGCTGGCAAGCCGAGCCCGTGAAAGGCAAGCTGGAAATCAGTTATCGCCTCTACGCCTGGGATTTGTCCGTGCGTGGCGCTTATCTGGATGAAACGCGCGGTTTTTTTAATGGCACCAGCACTTTCCTGGCGGTGAAGGGCCAGGAGCAATTGCCTTGCACGGTTGAACTGCTGGCCCCGACGGGCGTGCAATGGCACGTCGCTACCAGTCTGCCGGTGGATGGCGCCCGCGTGGGTGAATACGGCCTGTACAAGGCCGCCGATTACGATGAACTGATCGACCACCCGGTAGAGATGGGTGTATTCGGTGACATCCGTTTCAAGGCCTGTGGCGTACCGCATGAAGTGGTCATTGCCGGTCGCCACCGCGCAGACATGAAGCGCCTCAAGCGCGATCTGAAAAAGATTTGTGAATACCAGATCAAACTTTTTGGCGAACCGGCACCGTTTGACCGTTATGTGTTCATGAGCATGGTGACAGGCGATGGTTACGGCGGTCTGGAACACCGCGCCTCTACCGCGCTGATGGTCAGCCGTGACGATTTGCCGCTGGAGCATGAAGTCGCGGTGAAGGCCGGTTATCGCCAGTATCTGGGTTTGTGCAGCCATGAGTATTTCCATACCTGGAACGTCAAGCGTATCAAGCCCGCAGCCTACGCGCCGTATGACCTGTACAGCGAAAACTACACACGCCTGCTGTGGGCCTTTGAAGGCATCACCTCTTATTACGATGATCTGACCCTGGTGCGTACTGGCCTGATTTCCGAACAGGAATACTTTGATTTGCTGGCGCAAACACTCACCGGCGTCGAGCGTGGTGCAGGCCGCAAACGCCAGAACCTGGAAGAAGCCAGTCTGGACGCCTGGGTCAAGTATTACCGCCAGGATGAAAACAGCCCCAACGCCATTGTCAGCTATTACACCAAGGGCGCGTTGGCGGCCTTGTGCCTGGATCTGACGATTCGCCAGCACAGCGAGGGCAAGAAAAGTCTGGACGACGTGATGCGCACGCTCTGGCAACGTTTTGGCAAAGACTTTTACACCAGCAAGGGTGGTCAAGGCATTGGCGAGACTGAATGGGAAAGCATTGCCAGTGAAGTGGCCGGTTTTGACCTCAAGGGTTTCTTCGATCTGGCGCTGCGTTCTACCGAAGACCTCCCCATTGCCAGCCTGTTGGCCCAGGTGGGGGTAGAAACCCAACTGCGTGTGACCGCAGGTGGTACAGATAAAGGCGGCTGGAAAGACATCGCCGCCGCGGGTAACAGCATTGGCGCACGCGTAGCCGCAGAGGCCGGCGGCGTAAAACTGACCCATGTGCTGGAAGGGGGCGCCGCGCAAAAGGCCGGGCTTTCCGCCGGAGACGTGCTGGTGGCGTTGAATGGCCTGCGCCTTACCGCCGGTAACCTGGATACGGCGCTTGGTAGCTATACCGCCGGTAGTGAGGTCCAGATCCACGCTTTCCGCCGGGATGAACTCTCTGTGCGCAAGCTGATCATTCAGGCAGCCGGGGAGGACACCTGGGGCCTGCGTGCGGCGGCAGACGTCACCGCCGCGGTGCTGGTTGCCCGCAAGGCCTGGCTGGAAGGCTAACGGCCGGGTTTCAAATCGCTAGCGGATCAGTAACGCAAAAACCCGGCTCCTGGCCGGGTTTTTCTTTGTTGCTAATCACGATCCACTTTCCATGTTTTTCAGGGAATTCTGATATCGGTTTTGATATGCCCAATCAATAATTCTCGAATTCTCAAAATTGATTTCGGGTGATTCTCATGGAACACGTCGCTCAGACCAGCGCCACTGCCCACGCCATGCAGCAGCAATTTAACCGTGCTGTACGGATGATGAACGGCAGCGCGCCCCAAGAGCAGGCTGAAGCCGTTGCAGCGTTGCAGCAACTGGCAGAGCGGGGCATGCCCCGGGCCGCCTACAACGTCGGGGTGGCCCATCTGCGGGGCTTTCATGTGGCGCAGAGTCGGGATCAAGCCGGCGCTTACTTGCGCATGGCAGCAGAGCAGGGTTACCACCGCGCTTATTATCCATTTGGTCAGTTGCTGCGCGAAGGGGGGCTGACTGAATCCCGGCAGACGCCGCTGGATCTACGCCTCTACTTTGCCGCCAAATGGATGTGGCGTGCAGCCTGCAAGGGAGAGGCCCGCGCTGCGAAAGCGCTGGACCAGGCTTGGGTGCCGACTATTTTCCGGTCGCTGGACAAAGGTTGTTATCGTTAAAGCCGCAGCAGTGCTGGCGACGAACCCGACACCGGAGGCACCCCAGCCTCCGGTGGCGGCGTTTATGGGGGCGGACTTGAGTTTAAGCGGTACCGGTGCAATCTACGGTAAAATCCCGCCTTAACCCTCGAGTCTTTTTGCGCCCCGCGCCCCCAGATACCATGCCCGATCTCCAGTCTATCCAGCAGATTCTCAGCCAGACCATCGACCCCAATACCGGCAAGGATTATCAATCCTCGCGCGGGGTAAAAAACCTTAAAACTGACGACGGTGTGGTCAGTTTTGATCTGGTGCTGGGTTATCCGGCCCAAAGCCAGCACGAGGTGATTCGCCAGCAACTGGATGCCGCACTCAAAACCGTGCCAGGCGTGACCGGGACGGATATCCACATCAGCACACATATCGTCGCGCACGCCGCACAGCGGGGTCTGCAACTGCATCAGGGCGTGCGCAACATGATTGCCGTCGCCAGTGGCAAGGGTGGCGTGGGTAAATCCACCACGGCGGTTAACCTGGCGCTGGCCCTGGCGGCAGAAGGAGCCAAGGTCGGCTTGCTGGATGCGGACATCTATGGCCCATCGCAGCCGACCATGATGGGCGTTGCGGATCAACAGCCCACCTCGCCAGACAACAAGCATATCGAGCCCATCGTCAATTACGGTGTGCAGACCATGTCGATCGGTTTTCTGATCGACAACGAACAACCCATGGTCTGGCGTGGCCCGATGGTGACGCAGGCGCTGACGCAATTGCTCAACGACACGCTCTGGAATGACCTGGATTATCTGATCATCGATTTGCCGCCAGGTACCGGTGACATCCAGCTCACGCTGTCGCAAAAAGTGCCGCTGACCGGTGCCGTGATTGTCACCACGCCGCAAGATATTGCCCTGCTGGATGCACGCAAGGGCTTGAAAATGTTCGAGAAAGTTGGCGTGCCGATTCTGGGTATCGTCGAGAACATGAGCGTGCATGTGTGCAGCAACTGCGGCCATGCTGAACCGATTTTTGGTGAAGGCGGCGGCGCGGCCATGTGCAAGGATTACGGCACGGAACTCCTCGGGCAGTTGCCGCTGGATTTGTCGATCCGCCTTGGTGCAGATTCGGGCAAGCCCAGCGTGGTGGCCGATCCGGATAGCGCCATCTCCGCCACCTACAAACAAGTCGCCCGCAAGCTGGCTGCGCGCGTGGCGATCAAGGCGCAGGATTTCTCAGCCAAATTCCCGAAAATCGTCATCCAGAACGATTGATGGATGGCCGGCGCAGCGGCTTTGCGCGCTGCGCCGGGCCTTTGATACGGCAAGGTGTCGCGCCATTGCGACGCCTCGCCGCATCGCACACACCTAAGCGCACCCCGCATTGCGCTACAATCGGCGCTTTCGCAACCGCTGGCAGTCTCCTCAGTGCGCCTTACCCACATCAAGCTGGCTGGTTTCAAATCCTTTGTTGACCCATCGACCATTCACGTCGCGGGGCAACTGGTGGCCGTTTGTGGTCCCAATGGTTGCGGTAAATCCAATGTGATTGATGCCGTGCGCTGGGTGCTGGGCGAATCGTCTGCCAAGCAGTTGCGCGGCGAGTCCATGCAGGACGTCATCTTTAATGGTTCCGGCTCGCGCAAGCCGGTAGGCCGGGCGTCGGTAGAACTGGTGTTCGACAACAGCGCCGGTCTGGCGGCTGGGCAATGGAGCCAGTACGCGGAAATCTCCATCAAGCGCGTGCTCACGCGGCAGGGCGAATCCTCTTACTACATCAACCAGCTGCCGGTGCGCCGCCGTGACATTACCGACCTCTTTCTGGGAACCGGGGTGGGTAAGGGCGGTTACGCCATCATTGAACAGGGCATGATCTCGCGCATTATCGAGGCGCGCCCGGAAGAACTGCGGCACTTTCTGGAAGAAGCTGCGGGCGTCTCCAAATACAAGGAACGCCGCCGTGAGACTGAAACCCGCCTTGCCGACACGCGTGACAATCTGGACCGTGTGGATGATATCCGCCAGGAACTGACTGGCCAGATCACCAAGCTTGAATCTCAGGCCGAGATCGCAGCGCAGTACAACAACCTTAAAGACACGATCACCGAAAAACAGAACCTGCTGGCCTTGCAACGCAAGCTGGATGCTGCGCGGGATGTAGAAAACACCCGGCGCGATATCGAAGCCGCACAAAACGCGCTGGAATCAAAACTGGCGGACCTGCGCGCGCTGGAAGCGGCCCTGGAAGAACTGCGAGAAACACACTTCACGGCCAGTGATGCCGTCCACGCCGCGCAAGGCGAGTTGTATGACGCCAATGCCACGGTCGCCCGGCTGGAACAACAACTCTTGCACTTGCGTCAGAACCGGGATCGCATCAGCACAGATCTGGACGCGGCCAAAACCGAACTGGCACGCATTGACCAGAGCGGGCGCCAGGGCGAGGCAGAGCGCGAAGACTGGCTGCAACGCCAGGAAGAAGCCGGGATCGCCGCCGAAGAGGCAACGCTCGCGCTGGAGGACGAAACCCAGCGTTTGCCAGAGCTGGAACACGCCCTCAAAGACATGGACGAGCGCTTTCAGCAAACGCGGGATCAACTGGCGCAAGCCCGCAATACGCTGCAACTGACGCAACAGCAAACGCAACATCATGTTCGCACGTGCGAGGCACTTAAAGCGCGTCGCGACCGTTTGCAGCAAGACCTGGCCCGGCTGATGCAAGAAGGGGGCGGAGAGCAACTGCAAAACCTGCGGTTGGCGCAGGAAGAGTCGGCCCTGAATCTGGAAACCGCGCAACTGGCGCTGGATGAAGACGAAGCCGCACTCGAAACCGCCCGCCAGGCGCTGGAGCAAGCCGCTACAGAACGAGACCAGCAGACCCGCCAGCGCAACGAATTGCAGGCGCGGATCAAGGCGCTGGAAAGCTTGCCCAAACCTGCCGATGACAAGGCGCTGGGCTCTTGGTTGGCCGCGCAGGGTTTGCAGAATACGCCGCAATTGTATGAGTCGCTGCGGATCGCCGGCGGCTGGGAAAAAGCCGTCGAAGCCGTGCTGGGTCAGCGCATGCAAGCGCGCGCGGTCAGTGCGTTGCCGCAGACACCACCGCCGGCTGCCTTTGCCCTGATGCAACCGGGCGCCGCGGGTTCGGGTACCGGGGAGATGGCGCTGCCGCGCTTGCTGGATCAGGTACAAAGTACGGATGCCGCGCTTAACCCCGTGTTGGCTGATTTACTCGGTATGGTCTGGTGTGTTGAAGACGCCTCCCAATGGACCGCGCTACGTGAACAACTGCCGGTTGGTGGCTTGCTGATAACGCGGGACGGGCACTGCGGGGATCGGCAGACTTTGCGCTATCACGCTGCGCAAGGCGTTGTCGCCAACCTGGTGGCGCAACGGCAGGCGCTGGAAGACGCACTGCGTAGCGTCGAGGCCATTGAGCCCGCCTGGCAGGCCGCTGTGACCGAGCATGAAGCGGGCCAGCGTACCCTCGCCGAAATTGAGCAACGTCTACGCCAGCAACGTGCCACGCTCAGCCGTTTGCAGACAGAATCGGCAGAACTGACACGACAAAGCGCCCGCCTGGAAGAGGCCGACGCGCAACGAATTCGACAGTCCGCCCAATGGCAGGAAGAACTGGAAGCCATCCAGCTGCAACTGGAAGAAGAAATCTACGCCGCCCAGGAAACCGAAACGGCGCATCAAGATGCACAAGCCGCGCTGGAGCCCTTGCAGGAAGAACTGGACGCGCAAAAACTGGCGCGCGCCGAAGCCGAATCGGCCTGCGAGCTACAGCGTAGCCGGTTACGCCAGGTAGAACGCATGGCGCAGGAAACACGCTTTGCCGTGCAGGCTGCACAAACGCGTTTGGCGGATATGGCGCGCCGGGATGAAGATTTGCAACACCGCCGCGAACTGGTGGTAGAACGGCTGGAATCGCTGACCCTGGAACTGGAGGGCATTCACGAGGGTGACTTTGATGTCGGCTTTCAGGACGCCATCAATCTGCGCGGAGAGAAAGAGCGCGCGCTGGCCGCCACCCGGGATGCGCTCAATGGTTTCGCGCAGCAAATGCGCGATCGTGAAGCCGAGAAGCAGCGTATCGAGGCAGGCATGGAGCCTGCGCGCGAAGCCGTGAACGGCGCGCGCCTGAAAGAGCAAGAAGCGCGTCTGGCGCTGGAGCGCTTTGCTGAAGAATTGCAAGAAGCCGGAGCGGATGAAGCCGCGCTGCGCGAAAAACTGGGCGCAGGCGTGAAGATATCCAGCCTGACGGCGGAGATCGGCCGCTTAAGCCAGGCGCTGAATAATCTGGGTTCGGTCAACCTGGCGGCGCTTGAAGAGTTGAATAGTGCACGCGAGCGTCAGCAATATCTGGATGCCCAGGCGGGT
>JASLES010000087.1 GCA_030151005.1 Silvimonas sp. | reverse complement strand
GCCAGATACAGATAGTCCCCGGTCTCGTCCTGGCGGATTTGGGCAATGGCGGTGGTGGTCGGCTCGGTAGGGGCCATGGGTCGCGGATCGGCTCAGCTTTGCAGTCGGTCGGTGAGGATGCGGCTGGATTCCACCAGCCGGTAAACAAAGTGGCCCGGTGTCTCATGAGATTGACTGGACCGCTTCCAGCGTAGCATGGCATCGGCAAGTTGCCGGAATGCGTGGCTGGCTTCGGCATCCGGAAAGGCTTCGATCACGGTGCGGCCCAGGCGCGTTGCCCGCTTGAGTTTATCGTCTTCCGGCACGTAACCGACCAGGCGCAACTGGATCTGGGTGCCCAGGTACTGCATGGCGACGCTGCGGATACGCTCAAACAATTGCTGGGCATCAGCGAGGCTGGCCGCACGGTTCACCAGAATGCGGAACTCGCGCCGGGCGTACTCGTTATGCAATACCTTGATGGTGGCGTAGGCGTCGGTGATTGACTCTGCATTGTGGGTCACAATGATGAGAACGTCATCGGCCGCCAGAGAGAGGCTGGGCACGCCGGCCAGTGTGGTCGGGCGGGTGTCCAGCAGCAAGAAGTCGGTGCTGGCGACCAGCGTTTCAAACTCCTGTGCCAGCCAGGTTTGTTCCCGCTCGTTCAGGTTAGCCAGCATGGTGGCGCGGGCGGCCACGGGCAAAATAGAGAACCCGGCGTCAGTCGGGACCAGTGCGTCCGCCAGGGTGACTTCACGCCGCAAGACGGCTTCAAAATGCCAGGTTTGATTGCGCCGCAAACGGTGTAGCGAGTTGGACAAGCCATCAAACTCATCCAGCAACAAAACTTCGCGCTGACGTTCGGCCAGGGCGGCGGCAAGGTTGATTGCCAGGGCAGTGGCACCGGTGCCACCGCGCCCACCATTCAGGCTGATACTGCGGCACGGCGTGGGGCTGAGCAGGGCACGTAAGCCGGCGGCCTGATCCAGCCGGCCGTGGTTAGCCACGACGATCTCTCACCGATAAATCCAGCGGTATTTCGCTCGCGGTGTTTTGCGAACCCATATAGAGCGGATATTCGTCCTGGCGCAGCTGGTACACCGGGTTGTCACCCACGGCGTTGCGGAAGGCGCGATCGATCAGGTAATCGACATTGGCGCGATGCAAGTCTTCCGGTACACGCTGGCCATTGGTAACAAACTGCAAGGCCAGCCGGTGGCGGATGGCGACATCCAGACATCCGCCCTGGCTCATGGCCTCATCAAGCTTGGTCAGGATGCAGCCCGCCAGGGTCGGGTTCTTGTAGCGGCGTGCCACATCATCCAGCGTGGCGGGTGCAGCATTGGCTGCCAGCAAAAGAATGGTTTCTACGCGGTCACGGCCAAACAGCGCCAGTTGCTCGCTAATGCGCTGGTCGCGCTGGCCCATACCCACGGTATCGATCAGCACCAGATGACGGTCAGAAAGGTCTGCCAGCGTGAGTTCCAGATCGGTCTGGTCTTTGACGTCATGCACCGGAATCCCGATGATGCGGCCGTAAATGCGGAGTTGATCCTGGGCGCCGATCCGGTAACTGTCAGTGGTCAGCAAGGCCACGGAATCCGGGCCGTGCAACAGGGCACAACGCGCTGCCAGTTTGGCGACGGTGGTGGTCTTGCCCACACCGGTGGGGCCGATCAGCGCGTAGGTGCCACCGCGTTCAATCAGATCGCCCGCGCTGGCTGGCAGGTTATGCACCAGCGCGGCTTTGATCCAGCGCAGACCGGCATCCAGCGCCAGATCCGGCATTTTTTCGACCAGTTGGCGGCTCAGGGCAGGAGAGAACCCGCCGGCCAGCAACTGGCGCAAGACTTCCAGTTTTTCCGGCTTGTGGCGCGAGAGCTCGCCCCAGGCCATGCCGGCAATCTGGCTTTCCATCAGCCCGCGCAGCAAACGGATTTCCCGCGCGATGTCTTCCATTACTTCTTTGTTGGCCGGCGTTTCTTTGCGCGGCTGCCCCAGATCATCTTCGTAACGGAAGTGTGTTGCGGTATGCAGTGGTTCTTCGCGGCGCGGTGACGGCGCAACCGGTTTCAGGCCCAGCGAAGGCGCGGGCGCCGGTTGCGGCGCCGCCTGGCGCGGCATGGGTTCATCGAGCAAGCTGACATAGCCGGGGGCTGGCGCGGGCGGCTCGTACGCTGGCGCAGAGGGTGTGATGTCGGCCAGCGAAGGCTCGCTGTCGTCATCCTCGTGTTCTTCATCCGGAATGGCGTAAGAGCGTTCCAGCGCGCGGGTGGCCGGAGAATTCGGGGTGTCGGTGTGAATGGAGCGCATCAAGCGCGCACCATTGGCCCGGGACGGCGTGCGCGATGAGTTGTTCGGGCTGGGGACGCCGGTGAGCGAAGCCACATCCGAATCGGCCACTGCCATGATTTCCACGCCGCCGCCAGCAACCTGGCGGTTGGACAAAATCAGGGCGTCCGGGCCCAGTTCGTCCCGCACCTGCCGGAGCGCGTCCCGGGTGGTGGCGCCGTAGAATTTTTTAACAACCATCGCAGTGGCAGTGCTTCTTAAAGTGACTTGTAATGTTGCTCATTATGCGGGCCCTGGGTCATTCAGCCAAGTCGGCGCAACAGACTGTCCTTGTGGACGTCGTGCTACCGGCTGGCTGTGCTGCAGATACAATTTGCATCCAGCCATTCTGGCCGGTGGTGTCGCGCCGGGTTTCACGCCAAACCGGGCATGCAGCCCCCGTCGAACCTGGTTTTGTTCACGTTGATCAGGTATGTGCGCCCAGCAACAGTAATTTATTGATGGCGCGATTGGCGCGCCCGGCCTCCAGCTGGTTCAGGCAATTCATGTGGCCCAGCGGACACACCCGTTCAAAACAGGGGCTGCATTCCAGGTCCAGCGTGACGATCTCTGCCCGGTTGGATAGCGGTGGGGTGAACTCGGGGGAGCTGGAACCATAAATGGCCACCAGCGGCCGATCCAGCCCGGCGGCCACGTGCATCAGGCCAGAGTCATTGGCAACCACGACTTGCGCCAGCGACATCAGGTCAATGGCTTCGGCAAGGCTGGTACGGCCGCACAGGTTGACCGCACCCGGGGCCAGTGCGGCGATCTCGCCGGCAATCTCTTCATCTTTGTTTGAGCCGAACAACCAGACTTGTTCACCCAGCGCCATGCGGTGGTTTGCCAGATCGGCAAAATGATTGGCTGGCCATCGTTTGGCCGGGCCGTATTCGGCACCCGGGCAACAGGCCACAATCGGTTTGTCAGCCGACAAGCCCAGCTTGGCCAGCGCGGCGTCCCGTGCGGCCGCGTTGATCTGTAAACGCGGGTGCGGTACCGGCCGGGCCAGCGGTGTGCCGGCATCATCTGCCAGTGCGGCGAAGCGCTCCACCATTTGGGGCAGGGCGATGGGGTCCAGCGTGCGGGTGTCGTTCATCAAAATGAAGCGCGCTTCACCCACCCAGCCTGTGCGCTTGGGGATATGGGCAAACCACGGGATCAACGCCGACTTGAGCGAATTGGGTAGCACGATAACCTGTTCGTAACCACGCTTGCGTAGTTGGCGGCCCAGTTTCAAGCGCTGCATCAACCGCAGCGAGCCATGACCAAACGGGTTGTCGATGGTTTCGCTGATTTCCGGCATGCGGGCGTGGACGGGGCGCGTCCACGGGGGCGCGAGGACGTCGATCTGTACGCCGGGCCAGCGCTCGGCGAGGCGACGGTACAGGGGTTGCGCCATGATGGCATCACCCACCCAGGCCGGGGCCACGATCAGGATTTTTTTCATGCGGTGTATGGTGGTGCTTCTGGTTTGGTCTGGATGCTGTTTATGTTAACGCCTTGCGGCGCGGAAGTTTGCATGTCATTGGGGCGGTTTGCAAAGGGAGTTGTTCTCCTTTGC
>JASLES010000080.1 GCA_030151005.1 Silvimonas sp. | reverse complement strand
GCACTTCTACCGGCCAGCATTTGCCGGTCAGACCGGGGAAGGGGGCCAGCAATGCTTCCAGGTTGGCGTGACCAAAACATACGGCATCGATCCGGGTTTTCCAGTGTGCTCGCCCTTCAACAAACAACGTGGACCAGCGATGTCCGCGTACGTCGTCCAGCAAGGCCGGGTTGCACCAGGGCAGGATCAAACCACACTCGTCAAACAAAGTCGCCGCATCGCGCACGGGGCCGCGCCGCCCATGGGCCGATTGATCCATATGCCGCACATGCAGCGCATTGAGCGCCGCCTTGGTTTTAGGAAAACGCAGCCAGATCAGCGCGTTGAACAGGTCATGCCAGTTTTCTGCCCGGGTGGCGACGCGGCCGCGCTGATGGATTTCGATCTCGTAATAATCGGTCAGGGATTCTGACGGCACAAAAGCGACACGCCGGCCGGAGCGGGTAACAGGGCGATCTGTTAATGCTTCCCAAGCGGCATGCGTCGGAAAGGCGTCAAACCCGGTGAGCCACTGACGCACCGGGTCAAAGGCCGGATGCGCAAATTGCGGATGGGGCCAGCAAGGCGCCAGCGCACCGGTGGCGAGGCGGGTCAGGGCAGCCGCCCCATATCCAGCCGGCCTTCTGCAAGGGTGCTGGTGCCATCGGCGGCGACAGCTTTGACCGACAGATAATAGCGATTGCCCTTCACGCAGGGCGCGCTGTAAATGGAACCATCTTTGGCCCCCAGGGATTTGAGCCCCGCAGGCAGCGGCCCTTGTGCCGGTATGCCAGGAATCTGCGCGCTGGCCGCACCCTTGGGCATGTTGTATTGCAAACGGCCCATGCCGCCGTTATCCAGCCCGCCGCGTTCAGAAAACTCCACCAGCAAAAACGCCGTGCCGACTGGCACATCAAACACATTCAACCCTGGCGTGGCGGCAGAGCCACCCAATCTGGCGCATTGCTGCCCGGCCGGTACGCTGGCGCCATTCCACAGCGGGCTGGTAAAGCGCACTGTGAGCGCAGCTGAGTCCGCGTGGGCAGCAGCACAACTGATCGCAAGCAAGAGGGCAGAGGTGAGTGTTTTCATGATCCGGGCAAGGCCTGTTCGGGGGAGGTATTCTAGCCCAATGCCACGATGCGGGAAGGGCACGATGTCACAGGGGGCGGGCCTCCGTATAATGCGGCTCACACGACTCCAGAAAAAATACCGCTCATGTCTGCGCATGTGATCGCCCCGCCCCAGACGGGCACCAGCCCGCAAACCTGGTATGACTCGGTTCGCCAGCAACCGGGGTTTATTGAAGATGCCGCCCAGGCCGCTGCCATTGTGCGGCTGGAGCAGTTGTACCAGACGCTGGTGGAGTTCAAACGCAAGCGGCACCGGTTATTTGGCAAAACCCTGTTGCCGCAGCCACAGGTACCACAGGGCGTCTGGTTCTGGGGTGGTGTGGGGCGTGGCAAAAGCTTTTTGATGGATGCCTTTTTTGCCGGTTTGCCGTACACCCGCAAAAAGCGCATTCATTTTCACCAGTTCATGCAGGACGTCCAGCGCGAACTGGCTACGCTGAAAAGCGAAACCGACCCCTTGGTCAAAGTGGCGGAAAAAATTGCCCGTGGCGTACGCGTACTGTGTTTCGACGAGTTCCACGTTTCTGACATTGCCGATGCCATGATTCTGGGCCGCCTGCTGGAGAGCCTGTTCCAGCGCGGCGTGGTACTGATTGCCACATCCAATTACCCGCCGGATGGCCTGTATCCCAACGGCTTGCAGCGTATTAACTTCTTGCCGACCATTGAACTGATCAAGAAAAACCTTGAGGTGTTCAACCTGGACGGCGGTCAAGATCATCGCCTGCGTGCTTTGTCGGCTGCGCGCACCTATCTGACCCCCATCACCCCGCAAGTTGATGCCGAACTGGACGCATTGTTCTCGCAAGTGGCCACCGGTGCCGACCAGTCCAAAACCATTACCGTGGCGGAGCGCAATATCAGTTGTCGCCGCCGCGCGCCGGGTGTGATCTGGTTTGATTTCTACAAAATCTGTGGCGACCAGCGCGGTCAGGCGGATTACCTCTATATCGCCCGCACTTATCATACGGTGATTGTGACCGGTGTCCCGGCGCTGGAGGCCCGGCAAGCCTCTGAAGCGCGCCGCTTTACCTGGCTGGTGGACGTGTTTTATGACCACCGCGTCAAGCTGATCCTTTCTGCAGATGTGCCGGCAGAAGCGCTCTATGTAGATGGTGTGCAGTCGAGCGAGTTTTTCCGCACCGTTAGTCGCCTGACTGAAATGCAGACCCTGGAATATCTGGCACTGCCGCATCAACCGGTGCTGGAATCACTGGCCGGTTTGGTAGAAACCTGAAACCGACTACAGAAAACTGCTAATACTGGCAGGGTGCCAGTTGTCGGATTGCCACAAATAAAAAGCCCCGCACAGCGGGGCTTTTGCATTTTTGACCATTACTTGCCCAGTCAAACAAATGCTCAGGCAGCAGTTTTGCGAGAGGCTGTTTTGACCGCTTCCGTGGTGGCGTTGGTCGCAGCCTTGACCGAAGCATCGGTAAATTCAGCCACTTGTTTGGCGGCCTTGGTCAGGCTATCAACCGCGGCGGCGGTGGCTTGCGTGGTGGATTTGAACGCAGCAACTGCAACGTCAGCACCTGCCGGCGCAGACTTGGCCACGCGATCCAGCCCGCTCAACAGGTCCTTGTTGAAAGCAATGGCACGCTCTTCATACAGCTTGGAGATCTCGCCTTGCGCTTGCGACGCAATTTCAAAAATGGCGCGCGAGAACGTGGTGGCTTGTTCTACACTGGATTCAATGAGCTTCTGGCGCAGAGCCAGGGCTTCTTGTGCATCTTTGACAGACAAGAGGGCGCGTGCGTTTTTGACGTTTTCTTCCAGAGCGGTGCGGGTGGCTTCAACCTGCACCTTGAACAGGCGCTCGCTGCTATCAAGAGACAGCCGCGCAAAACGCAGCACCGTTTCGATTTGGCCGGTTGCCAGTTCGGCAAATTGTTGCTGAGCTTGGGACATGATTCACTCCTGAATGATCCATCGGTGGTCGTGCAGGCGCTATAGACATTACTTGCTTCCAACAACCATGATGCGCTGCACCATTGATTTTATTGTGGAATCTTCAGAAAGCAATGTCAAACATTTTTTTGTGCAGTGCAGCATGACCGGTTGCATGCCGGATAAACGGGCGCTACTCTTGGCAGCACTTTCGTAATATTGCGAAAATCACTACAACCCGCAGTCACCTTATCAGGGGAAATGCATGAGTGTTGAAAAACGGGTGATCAAAAAATATCCCAACCGGCGGCTCTACGACACCGCCACCAGCTGTTACATCACGCTGGCCGACGTTAAACAACTGGTGCTTGAGCAGATCGACGTTCAGGTGCTGGATGCCAAGTCGGGTGAGGACATTACCCGCAGCGTCTTGCTGCAGATCATTCTGGAAGAAGAATCGGGTGGTATCCCGATGTTCTCCTACGATGTGCTGACCCAGATCATCCGCTTCTATGGCCACGCCATGCAGGGCGTGATGGGCAATTATCTGGAAAAGAACATGCAGTTGTTCACCGAGATGCAAACGCGGCTGCAAGACCAGGCCAAGACTTCGCTCGGTGGCGAAAACCCCATGCTCAACCCCAATATCTGGGGCGACTTCATGAAGTTCCAGGGCCCCGCGCTGCAAAGCATGATGGGCAAATATCTGGAAAGCAGTACTGCGCTGTTTGTCGATATGCAGCAGCAGTTGCAGGATCGGGCCAAACATCTGTTTACCGGTTTTGGCATGCCTGGCTACGGCCGTGACGGCGGCAAGGCTGATCCCAATGACCCGGAACCTTCCTCGCCGCCTGCCAGCGACGAGCCGCCGGAAAGTCCGGCACCCAAGCGCCGTACGACGCAGAAATAAACCATTGAAATAAAAATTGATTTAAAATACTCGGTTGTCCATGCGGGCGTGTTGCAGGAGCCCCTGAGCAAATCCCTTCCTGGTGAAGCTTGCCAGTGAAAAGACTTGTTCAGAGCCTCCTGACGACATGCCCGCTCTGTTTTGGTTTGAAGGCTGAGCGCCCCCTGGCCGCAGCCTGCTGGAGAGTAAGAATGTCTGCTGCTGCGCCCAAAGTGGGCTTTGTCTCGCTGGGCTGTCCCAAAGCCCTGGTTGATTCCGAACAAATCCTGACCCAGTTGCGGGCCGAGGGTTACCTGATTTCTGCGTCTTATGACGATGCAGATATGGTCGTGGTGAACACCTGTGGTTTTATCGACTCCGCTGTACAAGAGTCGCTCGATGCCATTGGTGAGGCGCTGGCCGAAAACGGCAAAGTGATCGTCACCGGCTGTCTGGGCGCCAAGGCCGATGGCGGCCTGATTCGCGACGTGCACCCCAAGGTGCTGGCTGTGACCGGCCCGCATGCCAAAGATGAAGTGATGGAGCAGATCCATGTGCATCTGCCCAAGCCGCATGATCCGTTTGTAGATCTGGTGCCGGCTGCCGGCATCAAGCTCACGCCCAAACACTATGCCTATCTGAAGATTTCTGAAGGCTGTAATCACCGCTGTACCTTCTGCATCATCCCGTCCATGCGTGGTGATCTGGTGAGCCGTCCGGTGCATGAAGTGCTGCGTGAGGCGGAGAACCTGGCCAAGGCTGGCGTCAAAGAGTTGCTGGTTATTTCGCAAGACACCAGTGCCTATGGCGTGGACGTCAAATACAAAACGGGTTTTCACAACGGCCGTCCGGTGAAAACCCGCATGACCGAACTGGTGGAAGAACTGGGCCGTCAGGGCATCTGGACGCGTCTGCATTACGTGTACCCGTACCCGCACGTGGATGAGGTCATCCCGCTGATGGCCGAAGGCAAAGTGCTGCCGTTTCTGGATATCCCGTTCCAGCATGCCAACCAGCGCATCCTCAAGTTGATGAAGCGCCCGGCCAGTTCTGCCAACGTGCTCGAACGCATCAAGGCATGGCGTGCCATTTGTCCGGATCTGGTGATCCGCTCGACCTTCATTGTGGGTTTCCCGGGCGAAACCGAGGCCGAATTCCAGGAGCTGCTGGATTTTCTGGATGAAGCACAACTGGATCGCGTGGGCTGTTTTACCTATTCGCCAGTCGATGGCGCTACCGCCAACGATCTGCCAGACCATGTGCCGGCCGACGTGGCAGAAGAGCGCAAACAGCGCTTCATGGAAAAGCAGGCCGAAATCTCTGCCGCGCGCCTGGCTGCCAAAGTGGGCCGCGAATTCACGGTGCTGGTCGACGAGATTGATGAAGAAGGCGCAGTTGCCCGTACCTATGGCGATGCGCCGGAGATCGACGGTCTGGTGTACTTTGAACCGTCGGCCGACGTTAAACCGGGTGATTTCGTAAAAGTACGCATTACCGATTCGGACGAGCACGACCTCTGGGCCGAGCAAATCTGAGCCTGATATCCGGCGCACGCGGCAAGACTTGAAGCTTGCTGCTTGCGCCGGCATCTCACCGTATTACCCCACGCCTCTGTTGACCATCACACCCATGGATACCTCATTCGAACGCCGCTTTGGCGGCATTGCCCGCTTGTATGGCACCGCCGCGCTGGAACGCTTTCGCCGCGCGCATGTGTGCGTAATCGGTATCGGCGGAGTAGGCACGTGGGTGGTCGAAGCACTGGCACGATCCGGCATTGGCCAACTGACGCTGATTGATCTGGACGACATTTGCGTGTCTAACACCAACCGGCAGTTGCCCGCCATGTCCGGCCTGTTTGGCCAGATGAAGGTGGCCGCGATGAAAGAACGCGTGTTGGCGATCAATCCGGAGTGCGTGGTCAACACCATTGAAGACTTTGTGGCTGAAGATAATCTGGAAGCCATGCTGGGGCAGGGCTACGACTACGTGGTCGATGCCATTGATAGCGTCAAGACGAAAGCGGCCATCATTCATTGGTGCCGCCGCCGCAAAATCCCCTTGATGGTGACCGGGGGCGCCGGCGGCCAGACCGATCCAACCCAGATCAAAATCGACGATTTGTCCCGCACCACTCAGGACCCGCTGGCGGCCAAGGTGCGTAACATCTTGCGCAAGGATTATGGGTTTCCCAAACCGGGCAAGAAGTTTGGTGTGGATTGTGTGTATTCCACCGAGGCACTGGTTTATCCGCAGGCGGATGGCAGTGTGTGTGGCACCAAACCAGAGGCCGGCGAGAGCCCCGTGCGACTCGATTGCGAAGGTGGTTTTGGGGCGGTAACGCCTGTGACGGGTACCTTTGGCTTCGTCGCCGCATCACGGGTGCTGCGCAAGCTGGCGGATTCGGCCAAGGTCTGAGGTGCAGGGTGGCTTGACCAACAAAAAACCGCGCTGCAGGCGCGGTTTTTTGTTGGCTACTTCATTCCCATCTCAATCATGCAATCATCATTCACCATCCAGCGCAGGCGCTGTGCCATCCGCTTTCTTGACGGGTTTGCCGCACTGATGGCAAAACGGGAAAAACGCAAAATT
>JASLES010000036.1 GCA_030151005.1 Silvimonas sp. | reverse complement strand
CCAAAGGCGACGAACAGAATCTGCGCGCCGGATATGAACTGTTTTATGCCTGAAAACATGTAATCCCCTTCCTGATTTATGATTTTTAGGGTCTCAGCGGCCGCGGATAGCGGCCCCGTACAAAACAATGCCGGGAAGTTTCCCGGCCTTGTCATTTCTCTGCTGGCTGCCTTATGGCTTGTTCACTGTGCCGAAGATTTTGTCTCCGGCGTCGCCCAGCCCAGGGATGATATAGCCATGCTCATTGAGATGGCTATCGAGCGCCGCAGCATAAATCTGCACGTCCGGATGGGCCTCGTTCACCAGCTTTACGCCTTCTGGCGCAGCAACCATGACCACGGCCTTGATCTCTTTACAGCCCTTGCGCTTGAGCATCTCGATGGTGGCAACCAGTGAACCGCCAGTGGCCAGCATCGGATCAATAATGATGGCCAGACGATCATGCAGATCGCCCACAAATTTCTCGAAATACGGCTCGGGCTGCAGGGTCTCTTCATTGCGGGCCAGACCCACAACGCTGATCTTGGCCGATGGCACCAGATCAAGCACGCCATTCAGCATGCCAATACCGGCACGCAAGATGGGCACAACGGTGAGCTTTTTGCCTTTGATTTGCTGGACTTCAATCGGGCCGCACCAGCCCTGAATGGTCTTGGGCTCCAGCGCCAGATCGCGCGTGGCTTCATAGGCCAGCAAACGGGCCAGTTCTTCGGTCAACAGCCGGAATTTATTGGTACTGGTCTCCTCCGCACGCAGGAGGGCGAGTTTGTGTTGCACCAGCGGGTGGTCAACGACGGTGAGTTGCATGGCGTGCTCCGGCTTGATTTACGTAATGATGCGCGCATTTTACTTGCTGAGCGCTTCCTTGCCATTAGCAAAAGTGAGCATATGCGATATATGGGAAGTGGGCTGTGCCAAGTAGACGGGCGTGTTATCTGAGGCGTTCCTGCCCGCCGGGTCGTAGCCAGAATGACGCAGCGGACGCAAATCAGGGGGGATGAGCCGCCCCCAAAGTCACGATCAATGAAAGTCCCGGCTACGGGTCAGCAACTCACCCAGCAAGTGGCTGCGGTCTTCCAGTTTGCGGGCGATTACATGCAACACGCCCTCCACATGCTGGATCTCGCCATGCACCACCATCAGCCGGGAACCCAGCAACGCCTTGCGGTATGTACCCGCAACCTGCTCCCAGACCACCACATTGGTATTACCCGTTTCGTCTTCTAGCGTGACAAACACCACGCCATTGGCGGTGCCAGGCCGTTGGCGGCCCACCACAATGCCGCAGACTTTCACGCGGCGGCCACCTGGCAGGCGCTTGAGTTCGGCCGCGCTGACCAGTTTGTCGCGTCGCAGACGTTCCCGGAGCAGCGATAACGGATGGCCCCGCAGCGACAGGCGCAGGCTGCGATAGTCCGCTGAGATATCCTGGCCCAGTGTCGCCGCCGGCAGATCCGGGAAGAGACCATCCGTTTCTGACCACGCCAGGTCGTGCGCGGTATCAATCGCCGCGGCTTGCCACCATACCTGCCGACGGTGACCAGCCAGGCTTTCAAATGCCCCGCCTTCGGTCAACGCGGTCATGTCACGGGTATCCAGTTGCAGTAGCTTCTGGACTTGGGCCACAGACTCAAACCCACCAGATGGACGCAAGCTGGCCAGCTTTGTCACGGCAGTTTCGTTCAGCCCTTTAATCTGGCGCAGGCCCAATCGAACCACCGGTTGCGGGCGCGCCCGTTCTTCCAGCGTGCAATCCCAGTCACTGTGCTGGACATCTACCGGGCGCACTTCCACCCCATGCCGCTGCGCGTCCTGGATCAGTTGAGAGGCGCTGTAAAACCCCATGGGTAAAGAGTTGAGCATGCTGCACAAGAAGGCGGCGGGCTCGTGGTACTTAAGCCAGGCGCTGGCGTAGACCAGCAGGGCGAAACTGGCGGCGTGGGATTCCGGAAAGCCGTATTCAGAGAACCCTTTGATCTGGTTGTAAAGGCGAGTCGCAAACTCTTCGCTGTAACCATTTTCAGCCAGGCCGTTTTTAAGCTTGTGTTCATAAATAGTCAGGTCGCCGGTACGGCGCCATGCGGCCATGGCACGGCGCAGGCCATCGGCTTCCTCCGGGGTAAACCCGGCAGCCACCTGCGCCAGCTTCATGACCTGTTCCTGAAAAATAGGCACCCCGCAGGTACGGCCCAGCACGTTGGCGACCGCCTCGGTCATCGGCTCAATGGTTTCCTGACCATTACGGCGCCTCAGATAGGGGTGCACCATGCCCCCCTGAATGGGCCCTGGCCGGACAATGGCGACCTCAATCACCAGATCATAGAATTTTTCAGGTTTAAGCCGGGGCAGCATGGACATCTGCGCACGAGATTCAATCTGGAACACGCCAATGGTGTCGGCCCGGCTCATCATCGCGTAAACGTCGGGGTCTTCTTTGGGCATGTTGGCCAGCGTCAGTTGCGGGCGGCCGCGTAAAGCCGTGACCAGATTCATCGACCGGCGCAGTGCGCTCAACATACCCAGTGCCAGTACATCCACCTTCA
>JASLES010000024.1 GCA_030151005.1 Silvimonas sp. | reverse complement strand
ATGCTGACCGGCGAGCCGGCCCCGGCCGCGCCCACACTGTAAATAGAAAACGGCAACAGCGAGGCGCACACCACCAGAAAGGTCAGCGTGAGCGAAACCAGCAAAATAGTCAGCGCCACTTCGTTCGGCGTCTTTTTGCGTTTGGCGCCTTCCACCATGGCGATCATGCGATCCAGAAACGCCTCGCCAGGGTTAGCGGTGACGCGCACCACCAGCCAGTCTGACAACACGCGCGTGCCGCCGGTGACGGCGGAGAAATCCCCACCGGATTCACGGATCACCGGCGCGGATTCACCGGTAATGGCGGATTCATCCACCGACGCAACGCCTTCTAGCACTTCACCATCGGCCGGGACAATATCGCCGGCCTCGATCAGCACATAGTCGTCCTTGCGCAAAGAGTTGGAGTCCAGCACCTGCACCTTGGCATTGCGTGCGGCGCTGGCCAGTTTTTTGGCCACCCCGTTTTTGCGGGTGGCACGCAGGGCATCGGCTTGCGCTTTACCGCGCCCCTCGGCCAGCGCCTCGGCAAAATTGGCAAACAGCACGGTAAACCACAACCACGCCGCCACAGCCAGGATAAACGCCGCCGGCGCTTCACCGTGACCGCCCAAGGCATGGAGCCCCAGTACCGTGGTCACCACGCTGCCCACCCACACCACAAACATGACCGGGTTGCGCCATTGCACCACGGGCGAAAGTTTGCGGAACGATTCGAAGATCGCCGGCACGGCGAGCTTGCGATCGAATAATGACAATCCAGCTTGACTCATTTTGATTCTCCGAAAGTGACCGGACTGGCACCGCGAACAAAACCTTGCTGGCTGCGTTTCGCGTGCCTTGCCATCACCGTTTCACCGGGTTTTGTTCGCGGCTGTTAATGCGCAAACAACTGCAAGTGCTCGATTACCGGCCCCAGCGCCAGCGCCGGGATATACGTCAGCGCCCCCACAATCACCACCGTGCCGACCAGCAGCATCACAAACAGCGGCCCATGCGTAGGCAAAGTACCGGCGGTTTGCGCCAGGCGTGGTTTGGACGCCAGCTTGCCGGCAATGGCCAGCACCGGAATGATCACGGTGAAGCGGCCAAACCACATGGCGATCCCCAGCATCAGGTTGTAGAACGGCGTGTTGGCAGACAAACCGGCAAAGGCCGAGCCGTTGTTATTGGCAGATGAGGCAAACGCGTACAGCACCTCTGAAAAACCGTGTGCGCCAGGGTTGGCCATACCGGTCTTGCCCACATCCAGCATCACGGAAAGCGCTGTACCACCCAGAATCAGGCAGGGCGTTGCCAGGATGGCGATGGCGACCATCTTCATCTCGAAGGCTTCAATCTTCTTGCCCAGGTATTCCGGCGTGCGGCCAATCATCAGGCCAGACAGAAACACGGCCAGGATGGCGTAAATCAACATGCCGTATAAACCGGCCCCCACACCGCCAAATACCACTTCGCCCAACTTGATCAGCCACATGGGCACCAGCCCGCCCAGCGGCATGAGCGAGTCATGCATGGTGTTCACCGCCCCGCACGATGCCGCCGTGGTAATCACGGTAAAGAGGCTGGAGGCCACGATCCCGAAGCGGCTTTCCTTGCCCTCCATATTGCCCGGCAAGCCGGACATGCCCAGGTGCGTCAAGATCGGATTGGCGTGGATTTCCGCCCAGTACTCCACGCCCACCATGGTCACAAACAGCAGCGTCATGGCGCCCAGCACGGTCAGGCCCTGGCGCGCATCCCCCACCCAGCGACCAAACATGAACACGAGCGCAGCCGGGATCAAAAAGATGCTGAGCATCTGTACAAAGTTGGATAGCGGCGTGGGGTTCTCGTACGGGTGCGCCGAGTTGGCGTTGAAAAAACCGCCGCCGTTGGTGCCCAGCATCTTGATGGCCTCTTGAGACGCGACCGGCCCCATCGGTAGAGTCTGGGTGCGGGTCGTGGTATCGACCATCACCGGATTACCCTTGGCGTCTTTGACGGGCTGACCATCTGCACCGGTTTTCGGCACCTGGTAGGTGAGGGTTTCAGTGAGGTGTACTTCTTTGTAGCCATCAAAGTTCTGGATCACGCCCTGCCCAACCAGGAACACCGCCACCACCAGCGAGAGCGGCAGCAGGATGTAAACGGTAGCGCGGTACAGATCCAGCCAGGCATTCCCCACACCGGAGGCTTTACGGCGCATAAAACCGCGGATCAACGCCACCGCTACGGCCAGACCGGTTGCGGCCGACATGAAGTTATGCGCAGCCAGCGAGAGCATCTGCGTGAAATAACTCATGGTCGATTCACCGGCATAGCCCTGCCAGTTGGTGTTGGTCAGAAACGAGATTGACGTGTTGAACGATGAATCCGGACTAACCGCGCCCATGTGCGCCGGGTTGAATGGCAAGCTGCCTTGCAAGCGCTGTTGGGCGTAGACGAACACCGCGCCAATCAGGTGGAACACCAGCAGCGCCAGCGCATAACGCCACCAGGGCATATCTTCATCGGCGTTGATGCCCATCAGTTTGCACAGCGCCCGTTCAGATTTGCCCAGGAAGGCAAAGCGACTGGAGAGCGAACCATCCAGCGCCGTAGCCAGCAAGCGGCTCAAAGGCCAGGCCAGCGCAAACAGCACCACCAGATACATGGCTGTCTGAAACACGATTGACGAGTTCATGCCACGTCCTCCGCGTTAAACAGCGCATAGACCAGATACACCAGCAACAGCACGAACACGGCTGTCGCCATGACATACAGCCAGTTCATTTGCGTGCCTCCAGAAACCTGCAGAAAACCACCAGCCCCTGAATGGCCGCACAACAGGCCAGGATCAAGAGCAGATACACGACGTCCATGACGTTCTCCTTGCAATGGAATGCTTTGGGACACCGTGAATTGTGGGAACAAAGAGATAAAGGGCAGGTAAAGCCTGGAGGGCGGGATATAAAAATTGCGTAAAGACCGGCCGGATAGATCACTCAAACCGGGAGGGAGTGTTGCCAGACTGATACATGCAGATACAACAAGATGCCATTCGTCGGCCAGACACGTGCATATAAGAATTTCATTAAATTCAAATAGTTGCGGTCAGCGCTTACAAAAAATTTCTCATGCTGAAATTATTCAGCGTTTCCTGAAACGCCTCTGCGTCAACCCGAATTGCTGGAGACCGGATAACACCACTGCTGCTTGGCACAGGCTTTTCACACAAACAAAACCTCACCAAAAATCAAAAATTAAATTCATACAAATCAATTATTTACATTAATTAAAAGCACAGGATCGCTACTCACTTTCCCAAATGGTCAGGTCATACCACTCGCGTATAAAAAGGCCTCAAGGCAATATGAAAGTCGCCACCAATACTTACAAGTCACGTCGGATAATTGCTTACGTCAATCTTGAATTTTTTCATCAGAATTTCCTTATACTTGTCGCCACAAAACCGATACATCAGTCGACTTCAGGGAATTCACTTTATGAAACAAGTCTTTGCATTGAGCGCCGTCGCGCTTTCCGTAGCTCTGGCCGCATGTGGCGGCGGCGGCGGCGATAGCGCTTCCACCTCGGCACCGGTTACAACGCCGACACCAACACCAGCACCGGCGCCAAAACCGACGCCCACCCCGGCCCCCCAAGTGCAACTGCCAAGCCTGGCCACGCCGGATGCCGGTTCTACTGCTGCAGTGGGTAATGGCTTCGAAGGATTGTGGAGGGACTCGCACGGTACTTCATCCAGCCCGCGCCTGGCGCTGATTGCTGCTGATGGCACCTTCGTAGCCTACAACGGGGCAGCAAGCACGTACTGGTCCGGTACGGCCACTCCGGCAGGTACCAACTGGGTGGCATCGCCGGCAGAACAACTGATCATTAACACCATCAGCACATTCAATGACAGCGGTACTTTTGTGTCGAAGACGTCGCTCGCCGACAATACGCCAGGCGCGACGTTTGGTTTTGACACTTACTCCCCTTCCAACGCGCTCGCCGCAACGGCCAGCAGTATTGTTGGCACTTGGGGGAATGGTATTCCCGCCAAAATCATCCAGGCTCAGGATGGCACGTTCACAGGCAGCACCGTGAGCGGCGGTTCGATCGGGATTTGTAGCTATACAGGCACGATCAGACCTGTTGATCCTTCCGGATCCAAAAACATGTTCGCGGTGACGCTCACCGCTGCCAGCGCGGTCACCTGCAACCTGGTCGCCAACACGACCTACACGGGCCTGGCTGCAATTGAAATCATCAATGCCGGTACGCAAACTTCACCTGTCTACGCCCGTACGTTGGTGGCGATCATTCGTATCCCCGGCCAGGAATATCTGTCCCTGCAATTGGCACGCCAATAAACACCTGGCATGTTCATGAAAAAAGGGCCTTCGGGCCCTTTTTTCATGTTGATGCGTACCTCAGCCGTGCTCAGCATCCCTTGCCGCCGCAGCATCCCGTTCCCGATACTTCTTCATCAGCTTCACATAGTGCTGCGCCGAATAGGCAAAATGGGCGATTTCTGCCGGCGTGAGTGCGCGCACCTGCAGGGCCGGGCGGCCCACGTACAGAAAGCCGGATTTCAGCACCTTGCCTGGTGGCACCAGTGAGCCTGCACCCAGCATCACATGGTCTTCGATCACCACGCGGTCCAGCACAATGCTACCCATGCCGATCAGGCACTCATTGCCAATGGTGCAGCCGTGCAGCATGACGCCGTGGCCAACCGTGACCCGTTCACCAATGATCAGCGGCGCGCCATTGGGGTCTTCCGGACGGCGGTGCGTGGTGTGCAAGACGCTGCAATCCTGAATATTGCTGTCGTCCCCCACCCGGATAAAATTCACATCGCCGCGTAACACTGCGCCAGGCCAGATCGATACATCTTGCCCCAGCGTGGTTTCACCAATCACTTGCGCAGAAGGGTGGATCCACGCGGTGGCGGGTACCACAGGTACATGCCCTTCAAAAGTTTCAACAGCCATGCATTTCTCGCTTGATAATTGTGAACAGCGCGTACATCTAGACAGATGATAGAGATGATAGTTGGTTTCGCCGGGCACCATGCCTGACGCGGACCCGTAACCCTGCGACACCGGCGCCGCCGGGTGTCCGACATATTAAACGAGTCCCCTATGACCCAAGCCAATCCTTTGCTCGATTTTTCCGGCCTGCCCCGTTATGCAGAGGTTCGCCCGGAGCATGTTTCTCCCGCGCTGGATGAATTGCTGGCCGCCGCCGCCGCCGCAGTGGCGCATGCGGAAAAACTGCAAAACGCCACATGGGAAAGCTTTGTCGTACCCCTTGATGAAGTGCTGGAAAATCTCGGCCGCGCTTGGGGTACCGTGGGCCACCTGGAAAGCGTGGTCAATACCCCGGAACTGCGTGAAGCCTATAACAGCAATATTCCGCGGATCTCTAATTTCTTTACCGAACTGGGCCAGAACGAAGCGCTGTATGCCCATTACAAAGCCATTGCCGCCAGCCCGGCCTATGCCGGATTTGCCCCGGCCCGCCGCGTGGTGATTGATCATGCGCTGCGAGGTTTTCGTCTTTCCGGCGCAGAATTGCCGGCCGCCGAGAAACAGCGCTTCAAGGAAATTGCCGAAGAACTCTCTGAGCTGACCACGCGTTTCTCCCAAAACGTGCTGGATGCCACGGATGACTTTGCGCTGTATATCGAAAACGTGGCCGAACTTGATGGCCTGCCACAAGACAATCTGGCCTCTGCACGCGCGCAGGCAGAGGCAGATGGCAAGCCGGGCTACAAACTGACCCTGAAAATGCCGAGCTATTTCCCGGTCATGCAATACGCCACCAACCGCAAACTGCGCGAACAGCTTTACCACGCGTACGCTACGCGGGCGGCGGAGTTTGGCAAGAGCGACTGGAATAACTCTCCGCTGATCGACCGTATTCACACCCTGCGCCAGGAAGGCGCGCAATTGCTGGGTTTTGGTAGCTACGGTCAGGAGTCGCTGGAAACCAAAATGGCCAATACACCGGCCGAAGTATTGGGTTTCTTGCGCGATCTGGGCCATCGGGCCAAACCGTACATGCAGGCCGACCGCACCGAATTGCTGCGTTTTGCCCAGGACGAACTGGGTATCACTACGCTTGAACCGTGGGACCAGACCTATGTCTCCGAGAAACTGCGTGAGGCGCGCTATGCGTTTTCCGAGCAAGAAGTAAAACAGTATTTCACCGAGCCCACGGTCATCCAGGGGCTGTTCCATCTGGTGGAAACGCTCTACGGCTTGCAGTTTGTGCCGGCCGAGGCGCCGGTCTGGCATGCAGATGTACGGTACTTTGAACTGCGCAACAAAGATGGCAGCCTGGTGGGCGGCCTTTACATGGATATGTATGCGCGCGAAGGCAAGCAAGGCGGCGCGTGGATGAACGAAGTCCGCAGTCGCCACAAACTGCCGGATGGCACGGTGCAAACCCCGGTTGCGCTGATCATCTGCAACTTTGCCAAGGGTGTTGAAGGCAAACCGGCGCTGCTGCCGCACGATGATGTCATCACGCTGTTCCACGAAACCGGCCACGCCTTGCATCACTTGCTGACCGAAGTGGATGAACGCGATGTCTCTGGTATCAACGGCGTGGAGTGGGATGCCGTCGAACTCCCCAGCCAGTTCATGGAAAACTTCTGCTGGGAATGGCAGCTCTTGCCGCAACTGACCCACCATGTGAACACCGGCGAGGCTTTGCCGCGGGCACTGTTCGATAAAATGCTGGCCGCCCGCAACTTCATGTCTGGCTCGGCCATGATCCGGCAGATTGTGTTCAGCGTGTTCGACATGGAATTGCATGTGGACGCCACCGGCCCGCGCGCACTGCAGCGGTATTTCCAGTTGCTGGATGAGTTCGACGCCCCGCGCGTACCGGATTACCACCGCTTCCCCAATAGCTTTAGCCATATCTTTGCCGGCGGCTATGCGGCCGGGTATTACAGCTACAAATGGGCAGAAGTGTTGTCGGCTGATGCGTATGCGGCATTTGAGGAAAGCGGCGTGCTCAATCCGCAAACCGGCGCACGGTTCCGCAAGGAAATCCTGGCCCGTGGCGGCAGCCGGCCGGCGCTGGAATCGTTTATCGCTTTCCGGGGGCGTGCCCCGCAGACCGATGCCCTGCTGCGCCACAACGGCCTGGCGGCCTGATCGCAGCAGATCGCCGCCCAGCAAAAAGCCGGATCATTGATCCGGCTTTTTTATTAGCCTTGCATTGATGGGTCTTGATGGGCCTTGATCATTTCTCTTGACCCCTACCCTGCGCTTACTTCTGCTGCAGCGTGATAATCCGGCGGTTATCCTCTGCCGCCTTGGGCGGGGTGGCCGGCAGGCGCTGCCATTCGCCATTCACCAGCCCTTCCATGGGCTGATAGCGGGTTTTGTAGGCCATCTTGCGGCAATCTTCGATCCAGTACCCCAGATAGAGATACGGCAAGCCCAGTTGCCGCGCCAGCCCCACCTGCCAGAGGATATTGAACACGCCATAGCTGGCGCCTTCGACATCCGGATCGTAAAACGTGTACACGGAAGACAGCCCATCATCTAGCTGGTCGATCAGGCTGACCATGCGTACACCGGTATCGTCGCGGAACTCCGCCAGAAAGCTGGCGACATTGCTCTTGAGAATGAAGTTCTCGTACTGCTCACGGTTGTCTTGATCCATACCGCCGCCGGCGTGCCGGATCAATTGGTAGCGCTGGTAGAGCTGAAAATGTGCCTCGGAGTACTCTAGCCCAAGGAGGCGGGTGCGCAAATTGCCGTGCTGTTTTTGCGCACGCCGTTGCGAGCGGTCTGCCACAAACTCGGCCGCCGGGATACGCACCGGCACGCAAGCCTGGCAGTGATCACAATGTGGGCGATACACAAACTGCCCACTGCGCCGAAAGCCGTGCAGCACCAACTGGCTGTATGTGCGGGCGTCGATCAACTCGGAAGGCACAGCCACTTGCGAGCGCGCCATCCGCTCAGGCAAATAGCTGCAGGGATAAGACGTCGTCGCGTAAAACTGAAGTTGCAGCGTGTGACCACGCGGATTCATATCAGCTTCCCGGATTATGGAAATCGTATTGCCAGCGCTCGGGTACTCTGGGTGCCGTCACCAATTGCGCCAGTTGGCGGGCAAACTGGTCCCGATCAATTTCATTTGCACCAAATCGGGCCAGATGTTCAGTATGCATCTGACAATCGATCATGCCAAACCCCTGTTGCTGCAAATACCGGACAAGATGCACAAACGCCAGCTTGGAGGCGTCCGGCCGCCGTGCAAACATGGATTCGCCATAAAACATGTTGCCGATAGCCACACCATAAAGACCGCCGACCAGTTCACCGGCCATCCAGCACTCTGCGCTGTGGGCGTAACCCAGTTGATGCAACTGACCATAGCCATCCCGGATTTCCTGGCTGATCCAGGTCAGGTCTTCTCCCCGCCGTGGCGCGGCACAACCGGCCATGACCTCGTCAAAGGCCAGATCAAAGGTGACCCGATAGGGTTTGTTGCGCAAGGTTTTTTCCAGCGAGCCGGGCACGTGTAGTGCCTGTGGCATCAGCACCATGCGTGGATTCGGGCTCCACCACAAAATGGGCTCGCCCGGCATATACCAGGGAAAAATCCCTTGATAATAAGCGGCCAGCAGCCGCTCGGCAGACAGATCGCCCCCTGCGGCCAGGAGGCCGTTCGGTTCGACCATTGCGTGCTGCAATGGCGGAAAGCGGTTGCTGTCATTCAGCCATGCAATCACCCGTGCCTCCTGTCGCGCGGCGATAGCGTGTTACTTGATACGGCAGTTGGCGCACAGCCCGTACAGGTACATTTCATGGTCCTGGATTTCAAAGCCATGTTTCGCGGCAATGGCGTCCTGGCGCTTTTCGATTTCCGGATCGCAGAACTCTTCCACCTTGCCGCATTTCATGCAAACCAGGTGATCATGGTGGCCGCCCTGATTCATCTCGAATACGGCCTTGCCGGTTTCGAAATGGTGGCGAACCAGGATGCCGGCTTGTTCAAACTGGGTCAGCACCCGGTATACGGTGGCCAAGCCAATGTCGATGTTTTCGGACAACAACAGCCGGTATACATCTTCAGCCGTCATATGGCGCTGCTCGCTGGTTTCGAACAGGTTCATGATGCGCAGGCGGGGGCCGGTGGCCTTCAGGCCCATTTCTTTCAGATCAGCAGCAGAACTCATTGCTTACCCCGTCATGTAGGTCGATGGTATCCACGCAGATTCACCAATCTGGTCGACAAGTTGTGCCACGTGGCTGCGGCAAGCCGCAAGAACAGGTTATGATATAGCGTTTGCTCCATACGCTCCAACCGATCCACGTTGTGAAACAGCCCAGACGCATGCACATCAAATCATTTCTGCTGGCCCTTGCCGCCGCCACCGTACTGGCTGGCTGCAACGTTGCCAATGTTCTTACCCCGTACAAACTCGCCATTCCACAGGGCAATGAAGTCACCCAGGATCAGGTCTCCCAATTGAAAGAAGGCATGACCCGCAGCCAGGTCCGCTTTGTACTGGGCACCCCGCTCTTGACCGACCCGTTCCACGCTGATCGTTGGGATTACATCTACACCGATGCCAAGGGCGGTTCACTGCGCGAGAAGCACACCTTCCACGTGGTGTTTGAGAGCGACAAACTCAAGAGCTGGACCGGCGACGTCCTGCCAGCCAGCAAGCTGGTCAAGCTGGGTGCTGACGATGCCAGCGCGCCGGCGCTGACTGATCCGGCCACCGCGGCTGCAGTGGCCTCCGCCACGCCAGTCGCCCGTGCGTCGGATGCCTCTGCGGCCGCCGTTCAGCAATAAGTCACCCGACGGAACTATCGAACATGTCTTTGAAGATTGCCATTGCCGGCAGCAGCGGCCGCATGGGCCGCATGCTGATCGAAGCCGTTGCCCAGAGCGATGATTGCCAACTGGCCGTCGCGCTGGATCGCGCTGGCAGCCCCGCACTGGGGCTGGATGCCACCGCGTTCCTTGGCAAGGAAAGCGGCGTCCTGATTACGGATGACATCAACACACTGGCTCATGCAGATGTGCTGATCGACTTCACGCGGCCGGAAGGCACGCTGGCGCACCTTGAGGTTTGCCGCCAGCACGGCGTGAACATTGTCATTGGCACCACCGGCATGAGCGATGCGGACAAAGCCGCCATCAGCGCTGCCGCTGCCGATATCGGTGTGGTCTACGCACAGAACATGAGCGTGGGCGTGAACCTGGTATTCAAGTTGCTGGAAGTCGCCGCCAAATCGCTGGCAACTGGCTATGACATTGAAATCCTGGAAATGCACCACCGCATGAAAGTGGATGCCCCGTCTGGCACAGCATTACGCATGGGCGAAGTCGTGGCCGAAGCGCAAGGCCGCCAGTTGAAAGATGTCGCCGTATATGACCGTGAAGGCATCACCGGTGAACGTGCACCGTCGACCATCGGCTTTGCCACCTTGCGTGGTGGAGATGTTGTGGGCGACCACACTGTCATCTTTGCCGGCATGGGCGAGCGCGTAGAGGTCAGCCACAAGGCGTCCAGCCGCGTGATCTACTCTGCAGGTTCGTTGCGGGCTGCGCGCTTCTTGCAAGACAAAAAGAGCGGCTTGTTTGATATGCAAGACGTGCTGGGTTTGCGTTGAGCACACAGCCGCTGTATTTCAAGACACTCAATTGCGCCCCGTCAAATCGGGGCGCTTTTGATTTGTGTTAAGCGCTGATTAAGTACCGCCAGCCAGAATGGCGGCTTCATTCGATTCAATTGATGGGGATACGGCTTCATGCAACAAAACCGCTATGCACCTTCGCTGGTGCTGCTGCACTGGTTGATGTTTCTGCTGTTTGTCGTGGCGCTGGCCGCCATTGAATACCGTGGCTTCATCCCCAAAACAGACCCGTCGCGCCCGTTCATCACCATGATCCACATGACAGCGGGTGTACTGGTGTTGTTACTGGCCTGTGTGCGCGTGCTGGTCCGCGTCACCCGCCCTGCCCCGCGTGAGGTGCCGGGCCCGCTATGGCAAACCGCAGCCGCCAAACTGATGTATTTGCTGATGTACGTGGTGATGTTTGCGCTGCCGCTGGCCGGCATTTACTTCGTGCAGGCCGGTGGGCGTGACGTGATGTTCTTTGGCGCTGCCCTGCCGCACCTCTTTGCCGCCAACCCCGATCTGCGCGGGCCGGTGAAAGACTTTCACGAGTTTGTCGGCAATGCCGTCTACTACATTGTGGGGCTGCATATCCTGGCGGCGCTGTTCCACCAGTTTGTACTCAAAGACGGCATTATGAGCCGCATGCGTATGCGTTGATTCGGGCGTCATTGTCCAATAAAAAACGGCGTCATATGACGCCGTTTTTTTGTGGACTCTGCCTCAAGCCACACTCCCCGCAGCATAGCCGGACGACCAGGCCCACTGGAAGTTATACCCACCCAGCCAGCCAGTCACATCAACCACCTCCCCGATAAAGAACAAACCGGGCACGCTGCGCGCCATCATGGTTTTGGAATCCAGCCCGCGCGTATCCACCCCACCCCGGGTAACCTCCGCCTTTTTGTAGCCTACCGTGCCGGAGGGCACGATCTGCCATTGCTGCAACGCCGGCGTCAGGCTGGCCAGTTGCTTGGGGCTGTATTGCTTGAGCGGTAAATTCTGGCCCCACCGGCTGATGAAGGCCTGGGCAAAACTGCGCGGAAGTTTTTCAGAAAGAATGGTCAACAAGTGCGCGTCACGGCTGGCCGACGCCAGCCATTCGGCCATATCCACATCGGGCAACAGGTTGATCGTGATGGGCTGGCCAGGCTGCCAGTAGGAGGAAATCTGCAGAATGGCCGGCCCCGACACCCCGCGATGCGTCAGCAAGATGGCTTCGCGGAATTTGCCTTTGCCACTGCTCACTTCGACGTCGTCAATGGCTACGCCTGCCAGTTCGGTCCACAAGTCTTGTGGCTGGAACGTGAGCGGCACCAGGGCCGCAGAGGTCGGCAGCACATTCACACCAAATTGCTTTGCCAGTTCATACCCCCACGCCGTCGCGCCGATTTGCGGAATCGACAAGCCGCCGCTGGCAACGACCAATGACTGACACTGCCAGGTTTCTGCGGCGGTCTCTACCTCAAAACCGCCTTCCACCTGGCGCACTGCCAGTACTGCCGTGCCCATGCGCCAGGTCGTGCCGCCCGCGTCGACCTCGGCCTTGAGCATATCGATTATGGCTTGGGAGCCATCATCACAGAACAATTGCCCCAGGGTTTTTTCATGGAACCCAAGGCCGTGTTTTTGCACAAGCTTGATGAAATCGTGCTGGGTATAGCGCGCGAGGGCAGATTTGACGTAATGCGGGTTGTCAGAGAGATAACACTCTGGCCGGGCATCCAGATTAGTGAAATTGCAGCGGCCACCGCCAGAAATGCGGATTTTCTCGGCCAGTTTGGTGGCATGGTCGATCAACACCACCTTGCGGCCACGCTGGCCGGCAGTAGCCGCACACATCATGCCCGCCGCGCCGGCACCTACAATTACAACGTCACATACCGGCATGAGCTGGTTCACTTTCTGGAAAAACCCGATTTTACCGGGTTTAGCCAACGGGGTGGATTTGCGTCTTGCGGCAATAAAAAAGGCAGCCAAAGCCGCCTTTTTCCAGCACCGGGCCAAACAACCGGCCAACCCATCAGAAAAAACCCATCAAAAATAGACGATGCCCATGGCACGCTTCACTTCTGCCAGCGTCTTGCCCGTCTGCTCGCGGGCCTTTTCCGTACCCGCTTTCAGAATCGCCATCACGTGATCCGGGTTGGCCGCCATCTCTTCGCGCCGGGCGCGGATGGGGGCCAGCAAGGCTTGCAGTTTTTCTTCCAGGTAACGCTTGATCACGCTGTCACCCAGACCGCCGCGCTGATAGTGGGCTTTAAGCTCAGCCACTTTCTCCAGATCCGTATCAAACACATCCAGATAGGTGAACACCACATTGCCTTCCACCTGGCCCGGATCAGCCACACGCAGGTGGTTGGGGTCGGTGTACATCATCTTCACGGCTTTGCTGATGTCATCCGCCGAAGCGCCCAGGGTCAGGGAGTTGCCCAAAGACTTGGACATCTTGGCCTTGCCATCAATGCCCGGCAGGCGTGCACCGTTTTCCGGCACCAGGGCGCGGCACTCGACGAGGATATCCTGGTTCACGCTGGCGTTGAATTTGCGTACCACTTCATTGGTTTGCTCGATCATCGGGATCTGATCGGCCCCCACCGGCACGACAGTAGCCTTGAATGCGCTGATGTCGGCCGCCTGAGCCACCGGGTAGGTCATGAAACCGGCCGGGATATCCCGTTCAAAACCGCGCAGTTTGATCTCGTCCTTGATGGTCGGGTTACGTTCCAGACGCGATACCGTGACCAGATTCAGGTAATACGAAAAGAGTTCAGGCAGTTCTGGCACCAGGCTCTGGATAAAGATGGTGCTCTTGGCCGGATCAATGCCCACCGCCAGGTAATCCAGCGCCACTTGCAGTACGTTTTCACTAACCTTGGTGTAATTACCCATGTTGTCGGTCAGCGCCTGGGTATCAGCCAGCAAGAGGTACTGTTTGCAGACATCCTGCAGCACCACGCGGTTACGCAAGGAGCCGACAAAGTGGCCAAGGTGCAGCGGGCCGGTGGTGCGGTCGCCGGTCAGGATGATATCGCTGGACGTGACGGTATTGGTAGACATGACGTTCTCGCCTCAAATCTCAATTCAGTTGCCGAGTGCCCTTCCGGCACGCCGCGCATAAAAAAACCCGGCTTGCCAGCTTGAGCAGAATCCGGGTTTTACAGACGAAACCACGCACTGCTCTTATGAGCAGCGCCACCAATGGGCCAAAGCGGGTTTCGATTCTGGTGTAAAAATCATGGCAGGCAGTCTGCCCGCTCAGGCCTGCCCGGTCAAGCCTGGCGGCCGGCGCTGTGGCGCGGTTTGGCGGTGTGCCCGCCCACGCGTTATCCTGAAACATTGTCCTTGTATGCATTGATCATGTCCGACACGCCACTCATTCACCGCGCCAGCCCGGAAGGTAAGGTTAAATCTGGCCGCCGCCCGCACAAAGTCACGCCAGACACTGTCCTGGCTTTCTGGTTTGGCTGCCCGGACGACCCGGATTTCAACCAGCCGCGCAAAGTGTGGTTTGAGAAAGACGACGCGTTTGATCACGTGATCCGCCGGCACTTTGAAAGCACGCTGCACGATGCGGCCAAAGGCAAGCTTGATGGCTGGGGTAAAGACGCACAAGGTGCACTGGCACTGGTAATCTTGCTGGATCAGTTTTCCCGCAACCTTTACCGGGATTCCGCCCAGGCCTTCGCCCAGGACGAACGCGCCCGCCACTGGGCCAATGTGGCACTGGAACACGGCTGGGACCAGCAGGTTGCGCCGGTGCAGCGCGTGTTCTTTTACTTGCCGCTGGAACATTCAGAAGACCTGGTTCATCAGCACCGCTGTGTGTCACTGATGGCGCAGTTCAAGGGCAACCCGGAAATGGAAAGCTATTACGTTTACGCAGTGAAGCACCATGCGGTGATTGAGCAGTTTGGGCGGTTTCCGCATCGCAATGCTGTGCTGGGGCGGGAGAATACGGCGGCGGAGGAAGAGCATCTGGCGCAACCGGGGAGCGGGTTTTAGCGAGATATCACGTCCCAGCATCCGGATAGAAAACCGCATTTATACGCTGCAGCGCCCCTTGCAGCGCTTCCACCAGGTTGCTATACGCAACCTCCTCCAAGCCAAGCAAATCGTCCGGAACTCTCACTTCAGCAAAGGTCTTGGAGAGCGCCTGCTCAGGTTTTCCTGAATAAGCAGGTTCCACGTAAACCACTTCTTTCCTCAGGACCCGCGCGAAATACTGTTGCTCATTAACGAGCAGAATCTGAATCACGAAATTTATAGGGCCAAATACGTCATCCGGCATTTCAATTGAAGGCACTTCATATTCGGCAACGACTCTGATGAGATTATCAATTTCCAACACGCGGTGACGTTCCTCAAGAGTGGTTAGAGACAATTCAATCTTTGTCGAATGTTGCAAAAAGGTTGCCCAACGCTTGTAAATCCGCGTTAACTCAGTAACCCATCGGGTGGCGCTGTAACTGACAGATGTCGTTTCACTACATTGAACACCCAAGACTATAAATGATGTCTTGATTGAAATAACCAGCACTGGGGGATACACGCAACGGCCATAGTGCGCTTGGCATTGCCTACGCACCTCGCTTAAAACTGTAACCTTCGAAATTTCGCAAAGCAGGCGGAGCCTGGTAACGGCTTCTGAATTAAAGAGAACTGCGCCCAGCAATAGCGCTGCAGCAACGCTGGGAAGAACTTTGACATTTCTTTTCGATTTACGCTTCTCAATCCACCGTCAACCCACGCACCTCCGCCTCCTGGTGCCGTTCCTGCTCATGCATCACCACTTCCGACAACTGCCGTTTCAGCGCGTTGAACTCGGCTGAACTGGCATCACGCGCGCGGGGTAAATCCACGGGGATATCCAGTTTCACCGTGCCTGGGCGGTAAGACAGCGCAATGATGCGGTCAGCCAGGTAGATTGATTCTTCAATACTGTGCGTGACAAACAGCACCGTCTTTTGCAGTGATGCCTGAATCTTGATCAGTTCATCTTGCAAGCTACGGCGTGTAAGGGCATCCAGCGCGCCAAAGGGTTCATCCATCAGCATGATGGGGGAATCAAGCGCCAGAATCCGCGCAATGGCTACGCGCTGGCGCATGCCGCCGGATAAATCCTTTGGAAAGCGGTCTTTGAATTCGGTCAGCCGCAGTGTCTCCAGCAGCCGGTCTACGGTTTGTTTGATGGCCGCGGCGGGTGTCTTGCGAATCTGCAAACCAAAGCCGATGTTCTGCGCGACGGTCATCCACGGAAACAGCGCGTACTCCTGAAACACCATGCCACGATCGGGGCCGGTGTCGGTCACCGGTTTGCCATCGACCAGCACCTGCCCTGCCGTCGCCAGAGAAAACCCTGCAACCGCATTCAACAATGTGGATTTACCGCAGCCGGACGGCCCCAACAGACACACAAACTGACCTGCGGGGATATCGATATTGATATCGCGCAGGGCTTCAACATCACCCCCGGCCGAGGTGAATACTTTGCCGGCATGCGCAATGCGGATTTGTGGTTCAGCCACGATCACGCTCCAGGCCGCGATGCCAGCGCAGCAAATGGTTGTTCATACGCGCCATGATCAGATCAATACCCAGCCCGATCAGACCAATGCTCAGCATGCCGGCAATGATCTTGTCGGACCAGAAGTACTCCCGCGCCTCCAGAATGCGGAAACCAAGGCCATTGTTCACGGCGATCATCTCCGCCACGATCACCACAATAAACGCCGTGCCCATGCCGATCCGCGCACCAGACAAGATATACGGCGTGGCGGCCGGCATGATGACGCGGGTAAATAGCGTGAACCGGTCTGCCCCCAAGTTGCGGGCGGCACGCAGGTAAATAACATCCACATGCTGAACACCCGCGATCGTGTTCATCAGAACCGGAAAAAACGCGCCCAGCGCAATCAGGAAGATCGCCGGCGGGTTACCCAGACCAAACCACAGGATCGACAGCGGGATAAACGCAATGGGCGGGATGGGCCGGATCAGCTGGATAAGCGGATTGAACCACTCATTGACACGCGTGCTTGCGCCCATGGCCAGCCCCAGGGGCAGCGCCAGCACGGTGCCAATGGCAAACCCGGAAACCACACGCGTAAGGCTGCCAATGGCATCCCGGATTAACTCCCCCGAGAACAACCACGCCAGTTTGCTGCCGCTGGCGGGGTCGTACGGGTCTGCCGGGGTCAGGTAGGCCCACCAACGCACCATCACCTGCACGGGCGACGGTAGCACCTGCGGGTTCACCCATTTCAAGGTGGCGGCCAACTGCCACAGGATCAACAGCGTCAGCGGCACCCACAAACCGCGCAGGGCTGCTTTATAACGGGAATCTGCCACGCTGCCTCACTTCACATTGAGCGACTTTTTGGCCTGATCCAGCAGGTCAAGCTTGACCCAGTCTTTCGCCACAGGTGGCTTGGCCATGCGCCCTACGCCGTACTTGACCATAAAGTCCGTGGTGGTCTGAATGTGTTCGGTGGTCAGTTCGTAGGCAAACGGCGAGTTTTCGATGGCGTCTTTGTAGTCATCCGCCGTGATCTGGCCCTTGAACATATTGCTGACCACATAGTTCTGCGCCAGTTTGGGGTCGTCCATAAAAGTGCGCGTGGACTGCACAAAGCACTTCATGAATTTGGCCGCCAGCGGCTTGTTGTTATAGAGCTTTTCCGTCATCACCAGGGTGCGGATCGGCTCGCCTATTGGGGTGTCGTAGGGTTTGAGTAGTTCTGTGCCAAAGCCCTTGTTAATGGCCTGTGAGGCTTGTGGTTCAGATTGCGCCATGGCGTCAATCTGCTTTTGCATGAGCGCCTGGTTCAGATCTGCAAAGGGCAAGTAGACAATCTGTACATCTTTGCCCGGTTGGTCCGACCAGCTCAGCCCGGCTTTGGCCAGCTCTGCCAGTAACAAGAGTTCCTGTGCGCCACCGCGTGCCACGCCGACCTTCTTGCCTTTCATGTCGGCGACTTTTTTGATGGGCGATCCCGTCGCCACCACAATGCGCGCGCCGCCTTTGGCAAAGCCGGCCACGGCGTAAATAGGCGCTCCACTGGCACGGCCGGCAATGGCGGCATCTGCCGCGCTGGCCGCAACGTCGATATCGCCCGCCACAATGGCCGGCATGATATCCAGACCCTTGGCAAACATGCGCTCTTCAATCTTGATGCCGCATTTGGGCGCCAGTTCTTTCATGTAAGAGATGGCGCCGTAATGGGCAAACTTAAGGTTGCCAAGGCGGATGACATCATCGTCACAGAACGCCTGGCTGGCCGTTGCAGCCAGCACTACACCTGCCAGAAACCAGCGAGCTTGCATGCTTTACTCCTGAAATCGCAATCCGGTTTGCGTCACAGCCGGCGGCAACACCGGCCCTACAAAAACGTATTTATTTCATGAACTTGCGTGATACCAGCTACACCAGACGGCTGATATAACCAATGCATAAGCTGATGTCATTGTGGCGCAAGCGCCGGAAATTGGCAGAAGATGCGGGAAATTTGGTAGTGCCGCTGTGGTATATCCGGCGCGGCGGGCAATAAAAAAGGCGCCGATGGGCGCCTTTTTTGTGGTCAAACCAAACACTTCGAGCCAGTCATCAATGCACTTGCGGGCCCGGCGGCACCGGTGCGGCGCCGGTAAAGAGTTGCGCGACATCGACGGCGTCAAATTCGTATTCTTTACCGCAGAATTCGCACGTCACGTCGACCTTCTTGCGCTCTTCAATCACGCTTTCCACTTCTTCACGGCCAACCATCTTGAGCATGCCGCCGACGCGCTCGCGTGAGCAGGTACATGCAAAGCGCGGGGTTTGCGGGTCGAACACGCGGACGATTTCCTGATTGAACAGGCGGTAGAGCACGTCACGCGGGGTCAGGCCCAGCAATTCATCGTCAGTAATGGTTTCGGCCAGTTTCTGCACACGCTCCCAGGCGTCTGCGTCGCCTTTGCCTGCGGGCATTTTCTGGACCAGCAAACCTGCCGCACCGCCATTCTGGCTGGTCAGCCACATGCGGGTTTCCAGCTGTTCGGAGTGCTGCATGTAGTGCTCGATAATCTGCGCCACGCTCTGGCCCGGTTCATAAGCCACGATGCCTTGATAGGTTTCGCCTTCATCCGGGTCCAGCGTGATGATGAAACGGCCCTTGCCCAGCAAATCGCCCAGTTCACCGTCTGGTACATCCCCGTCCCAACGGGCGGTGGCGCGCAGGGTCATGTCGCTGGTGCATTCCACCACAATCAGTTTGACCGGGCCGGAGCCATGCAACTGCATGATCATGGTGCCTTCAAACTTGAGCGTGGCCGACAGCAGCGTGGCAGCGGCCATCAGTTCACCAATGCGCTTTTGCAGCACTGGCGGGTAGTTGTGACGGCTCATCACTTCATGCACGGTATCGTGCAATTGCACAACTTCACCGCGCACGGGCGCTTCTTCAAATACAAATCGTTCCAGAATGTCTTGCATGATGTGTTCCTGATGGCCTGTAGGGGCTGATTCCGGGGTCAAACCGGCCAATTACGCTTTGGCCAGTTCGAGGGTATAGCTGGTCATGGGCAGCGATGAGTTCACGTCAAACGCGCAACCGGCTTCAACGCCGATGCGGGCGATCTCTGCGGCATCCATTTTCGGGTTGTCATAATGGGCATGCATGGCGCCCAGCGCGTAATCCGCACCGCTGCCAATGGCCCAGAAACGGCTGTATTCGTAGACCTCACGCAGGCTGAAAATGCCATAGATGCCATGCGGATTTGCCAGTAGCACGGTCATCTGGCTGGATTCATACGGGTCGTTGTCTTCTTCTTCGGTTTTGAGGAAGAAGTCGTCTTTCAGTTTAACGTGCAGTTTGCGAAAGCTCTCAAAAATGGCCGGACGGCTGCTGAAGTCCAGTTTCTTGGGTTTCTTGAGAGCGGCCTGCAACACAAGGTCATGCGCGGCGCTGCCAGAGATCGCAAAATGCCCGCCGTGAGCTTCAAAAATCTTGTTCCATTGCGCATCCAGCGTCGCGCCCAGGCGGGTTTCGCCAAAGGTGGATTGACTGTCTGCCGCAATGGCAACCTGGTTTCCTTTACGGACTACCACTACCGTGGTCATTGATTATCCTTGATGAATGCGATGAGCTTGCGCAATGCGTGTTGCACGGTGGCCGCGCGCACGGCGTGGCGATCACCGCTGAAAATCTTGCGTTCTGTTTCTATGCCCATGGGCGTGGCCCAGGCAAACCAGACCAGACCCACCGGTTTTTCCGCCGAGCCGCCACCGGGCCCTGCCACGCCAGACACCGCTACCGCCCATTGCGCGCGCGCTGCATCTGCCGCACCTTGCGCCATGGCAGCCACCACGGGCTCGCTGACTGCACCAACGGTGTCCAGAAACATCGGCGGCACGCCCAGCATGTCGATCTTGGCGGTATTGGCGTAGGTCACAAAACCACGCTCGAACCAGCTACTGGAACCGGGAACATCCGTGATTGCGCCGGCGATCAGGCCGCCGGTACATGACTCGGCAGTGGTGACGGTCTGGCCGTGGGCCAGCAGCAGGTGGCCGAGTTCTTCGGCCAGTACGTAAGTGGGGTAAGTGGCGTCTTGCGGCATATTTTCAATATGTAGGGTGGTTCGAGTTACTTCGTAGCATGGGTGGTACGGTGCGACATCATGCGAGCATGTACTGCTCGCCTCACTACTTCGTCATTCCCGCAGGGCGGGAATCCAGCATTAATGCTGGATAGCACTTCAGCCCTCAAATCTTTTCCGCTGACTCGTCATTCCGGCCGCCGAAGGGGGCCTTTGCTGGCCAGAGCGTAACGGCAAAACTGTCAAACCCGTGTTAGCGCCTGCGGCGCAAGTAAAAGCATTTTGATACCCGGGGTGCCGGGCCCACGTCACTTTCTTTGCTTCGCCACCTCGGCGGCCCCAAAGAAAGTAACCAAAGAAAGGCGACCCCAGCCTTGCGGCCCTCCGGGCTGCCCTCAGTCGGTCGGGAGCCTGGGGTCTCCCTCCACTTCTTCGGCGCTGGGCTTTGATGGGGGGAGAACGTCACAAGCAACCCCAACTGCAACTGCAACTGCAACTGCAACTGCAACTGCAACTGCAACTGCAACTGCACTATCTTGCCTTTGCTGGCGACTTGCCAAAAGCACTGGCCCGCAATTGCGGGCCAGGTACGTCAGACCAATCAATCCACAATCAGTGGCGTAGCCGGTACGCGCAGGAAGTGTTCGCGGTAGAACTTGAGTTCTTCAATAGACTCGTGAATGTCTGCCAGCGCGGTGTGTTTGCCCTGTTTTTTGAACTGACGGGCAATGTCCGGCTGCCAGCGCTTGCACAGTTCCTTAAGCGTGGAGACGTCCAGATTGCGGTAGTGAAACCAGGTTTCCAGTTCCGGCATGCCACGCGCCATGAAGCGGCGGTCCTGGCAGATCGAATTGCCGCACATGGGTGAGGTGCGCTGCGGGACGTATTGCTGCACAAAGGCCAGCGCTTCGCGTTCCACATCGGCCACGCTCAGGGTGGATGCCTTGATGCGGTCGATCAGACCTGAGCGGCCATGCGTGCCTTTGTTCCAGTCATCCATGGCGTCCAGCACGCTATCGGGCTGGTGCACGGCCCAGGAGGGGCTTTCGGCGAGGATATTCAACTGGCCGTCGGTAACCACGATCGCCAGTTCAATAATGCGATCATTGTCCGGGTCCAGTCCGGTCATTTCCATGTCCAGCCAGAGCAGATTGTTCTGGTCTTGTGCCATTTGCGTGTCCTTAGCTTGCCTGATTGCAGAATGGCCAGATTATAGCGCATCCCCCGGCTGGCCCGCGCTCGGCTTGACATTGGCATGGTGCTCAACAAGAAAGAAATGACAGGTGCGCCCGGCAACGCACGCGCCTGCGTCCATCAGGAGGGCACCATGGCTGCGCCGTTACCCAATCGTGATATCAGCTTGCTGGCGGCGCGCATTCTGCTCGCTGCACTTTATCTGTTAAGCGGATTTTCCAAACTGACTACGTTCGATGGCAGTGTGCAGTACGCCGCCGCGCACAATTTGCCGTTTCCGGTGATTGGCATCGTGATTGCCATCATTGTGGAACTGCCTCTGGCCATTTTGCTGGTGCTGGGTTGGCAAACGCGCCTGCTGGCCTGGATCTTTGCCATCTATACCGTCGCCGCTGCGCTGTTTTTCCATAATTTCTGGGCTGTGACGGATGCAGCGCAGCATGGCAACCAGTTCATCCATTTCTGGAAGAACATCGCCATTGCCGGCGGTTATCTGGCATTGGCTGGCGCGGGTAGCGGGCGCTTTGCGCTCAAGCCGGACTGAGCGCTGTGACGTGTCAGCGGATTCTCACAACGTTTGGCGTGCGGTTGACCTTGCCCTTCGCCCATCGACTGACGACACTCAATAGACCCGGCCGGCATGGCCTCATCCGGACCACTGGAGCGCCTGAATCATGAATGACCGTGATCCGCCTGTTCACGCTGATGCGCTGCCGCAGCCCGCACGCCGCCGCCTGTTGCAGGCGTCCGCTTTGTTGCTGGGGACGCTGGCTGTTTCTGGCCGGCTGGTGTCGCTGGTCTTTGCCGATACGCCGGCACAAGACAGTCAGTTTTTGCAGCTCTCGCAATTGCTGACAGGGCGCGCGCAGCTCGATCCCGCTGTCGCACATCGTTTTTATTCTGCGCTGAGTACCAAAGACAATCAGCTAGACAGCAAGCTGCGGCAGATTGCGGGTGAGGCCCAGACCAACAGCCTGACCAATGCCGATGAATTAATCACCGCACTGGATGCCAACAATCCAGATCTGGCAAAGGCCGCGCGCAGCATCATTGCCGCGTGGTATTCCGGCGTGGTGGGCGACGGCCCGGATGCCACAGTGATTACCTATGCCAGCGCCTTGATGTTTGATCTGGTCAAAGACGCCACCATGCCCCCCTCTTACTGCCAGGCCGCGCCGCTGTACTGGTCGGCCAAACCACCGCTGAACTGACCCGGACCCTCTTCATGAGCGCAAACAATCAATCTGCGGATGTCATTGTCATTGGGTCAGGGGTAGCCGGTGCGCTGGTCGCACATGATCTCTCTGCCGCTGGCGCATCGGTACTGATGCTGGAAGCTGGCCCCAGGCTTGAACGCTGGCGCATTGTCGAAAACTACCGCAATGGCGCGGCCAAAGACGACAACCAGCGCCCCTACCCGGCCGCCAGACACGCGCCGCATCCAGAATACGGGCCCGACAACAATTATCTGATTCTGAAAGGCCCGGATGCGCAGTCATATGCCTCGCAATATCTGCGGGTGGTTGGCGGCACCACCTGGCACTGGGCTGCATCCTGTTGGCGCTTTCTGCCCAATGATTTCCATATGAAGCAGGTCTACGGTGTGGGCCGGGACTGGGGGATCAGCTACGCCGATCTGGAGCCGTGGTACTACAAAGCGGAGCTGGAGCTGGGTGTATCCGGCCCCAACGACGGGACAGACCTGGGCTCACCGCGCAAGCAGCCCTATCCAATGGATCACCTGCCGTTGTCCTACAACGACCAGCGGTTCCACGATGTACTCAACGCCAACGGGTTCAATCTGGTGGCAGAACCGGTGGCCCGCAACAGCCAGCCCTATGACGAGCGCCCGACTTGCTGTGGCAACAACAACTGCATGCCGATCTGCCCGATTGCGGCCATGTACAGCGGCATTATCCACGTCCTGAAAGCAGAACGTGCCGGCACGCGCTTGTTGACCAATGCCGTGGTGTACCGGCTGGAAGTAGACGCGCACGACAATATTATTGCCGCGCTCTACAAAGACCCGGACGGCAATAGTCATCGGGTGACCGGCAAGTACTTTGTGCTGGCAGCCAATGCACTGGAATCGGCCAAGATCCTGTTGATGTCGACGACCGACAAATTTGCCAGCGGTCTGGCCAACAGTTCTGGCCAGGTGGGCCGTAATCTGATGGATCACCCCGGCACCGGCGTGACCTTTCTGGCCAATGAGCCGCTCTGGCCAGGCCGCGGGCCGATGGAGCTAACCTCGATCGTTGATCACCGTGACGGGGATTTTCGCCGGGAATGGGCCAGCAAGAAGCTGCACCTCAATAACCAGTCCCAGACGCGCAAAGCGACAGAAAAAGCGTTGTCGATGGGGCTGGTGGGCAAGAAGCTGGATGAAGAAATCCGTTACCGCGCCGCGCACACGGTCAACATCAACAGTTTTCACGACATCCTGCCGGAGCCCGACAACCGGCTGGTGCTCTCAGACCAGAAAGACCCGCTGGGGCTGCCGCGCATGGAGATCACCTACAAGATTGGCGATTACACCAAACGCAGCGCCGAACACACGCATGAGTCCTACGCAAAAATCGCCCAGTTGTTTGGCGGCACCGAGGTGACATTTGACGACAAATTCGCCCCCAACAACCATTTGATGGGCTCGGTCATCATGGGACAGAACCCCAAAGACTCGGTAGTCGATGGCGATTGCCGCGCCCACGATCACGCCAATCTGTACCTGGCCACCAGCGGGGTGATGGCGTCGGCCGGCAGTGTGAACTGCACGCTGACCATCGCCGCGCTGTCCTTGCGTATTGCCGACACGCTCAAGCGCCAGCTTGGGCATACCGCCAGTTGAGACGGAGCGCCGCCATGACCTGCCGTCATCTTCTACGCCCCATTGCCCTTGCCGGCCTGATGCTTGCGTCCGCGCTGGCGCATTCTGCAGACATCAGCCCCGAACAGATCAAGCGCGGCGAATATCTGGCACGTGCTGCAGATTGTATTGCCTGCCATACCGTCCCGCGCTCGGGCCAGCCGTTTGCCGGCGGCTACGGCATTGCGTCGCCACTGGGGACGATCTACTCATCCAACATCACGCCCTCGACCTCCTCCGGGATTGGCAATTACACGCTACAAGACTTTGACAACGCCTTGCGCCGTGGCATCCGCAAAGATGGCGCGCACCTGTATCCGGCCATGCCCTATACCGCCTACGCCAAACTGCAGCCAGAAGATGTCGAGGCGCTCTATGCCTATCTGATGCATGGCGTGAAGCCGGTGGATGCCCAGCCACGTCGCACCCGGCTGCCGTTCCCGTTCAACATACGGCTCTCCATGGCTGTCTGGAACAGCCTGTTTCTGGACCCGCGGGTGTTCCAGCCAGAACAAGGCAAGAGTGAAGACTTCAATCGCGGCAAATATCTGGTGGAAGCGCTGGAACATTGCAGCGCCTGCCACACGCCTCGCAATATGCTGATGGCAGAAAACCCGGACGCGCCGTTTGCCGGTGGGCAACTGGGCGCGTGGTATGCGCCCAATATCACCGCCGACCCGGTCAGCGGCATTGGCGGCTGGACCCAGGCTGAACTGGTGCAATACCTCAAGACGGGTCATGTTGCGGGCAAAGCCGCAGCCGCCGGCCCGATGGCCGAAGCGGTTTCTGACAGCCTGAGCCATCTGACCGATCCAGACCTGCAAGCCATGGCGACGTACCTCAAGACGATCGCCCCCATTCGCAATACCGCTGACAGCAAACCCGCGTGGGCATGGGGTAGCCCGGCCAATGACGACGACAGCTTGCGTGGTACAGCGGGCGTCACCCAAAGTAACCGCCCGACCAGCGCGGCCGAGTTGTTCAGTGCCAATTGCGCCAGTTGCCATCAGCCCAACGGCATGGGCACAACCGACACCGCCTATCCATCGCTCGCCAACAATACGGCACTCGGACATCTCAACCCCAGCAACCTGATCGCGGTGATGCTGAACGGGGTAGACCGGCCGCTACCGGATGGCCATCACGCCTTTATGCCGGGCTTTGGCCCTGGCAGCATGGTCAACCCCTTGTCTGATGCGGATATCGCCACGCTGGCCAATTACACGCTGCAGCGGTTTGGCAACCCCGACGTCCATGTCACGCCCGAAGAGGTCGCTGCCTCGCGAAAAGGCGGTGAGCCGCCACTCCTGGCCAAATTGCCAAGGGTGTTGCCGGTGGTGCTGATGCTGTTTGCGCTCTTGCTTGTTCTGGGTGGCTGGCGCAGTGCCCGGCAGCGCAAACTGCGGCATGTCGTACGCCCCTCATCCTCGCCGCGCTCGCCTTGAGCTGGCGCGGGTAGCGGGCAAAACTGTGGCATACTGACAAGCCACGTATTGCCCTGCAAACCCGCGCCAGACAGCGCATCAGTGATTCTGAACCGAATGACACCCACCCAGTTTTCTGCCCTTTTCGTTTTCGCCCTGGCGGCCAGCGTGCTGCTGCAACTGTGGCTGGCTGCGCGCCAGATCAACCACGTGCGCCGGCACCGCAATGTTGTGCCAGAGGCGTTTGTCGGCAGCATCGTGCTGACCTCGCACCAGCGCGCGGCCGACTACACCGTCGAGAAAACGCGCTTTGGCATGGTGCACACCATTTTTGAAGCCATCGTCCTTGCCGGTTTCACGCTGGGCGGCGGCATTGAATGGCTCATGCAACTGGCGCAGCACTGGTTTGGTACCGGCATTGGTGCGGGTGTTGCCATGATTGCCATGGTGGCGATCATCCAGACTGTGCTGAGCCTGCCGTTTTCCTGGCATAGCACCTTTGGCATCGAAGCCA
>JASLES010000023.1 GCA_030151005.1 Silvimonas sp. | reverse complement strand
GACAAGCCGCGCTGAACTGTCATCATTGAATGCATGCGTGAACCTTTACTGCCTCTTCACCTGCTCGCCCTGAATGCCGATGCCTCACTGCCCTGGCGGCTGGCCGTTTCGTCGGGCATTGCTGTCGGCCTGCCCGCACTGATTGGTCTACTGGCGGGAAACACCGTAGGCGCGCTGATGGGGGCCATTGGCGGGCTGTATGCCACCTTGCTCGATTACGGCGGCACCGCACGACACCGCCTGATGACCCAGGCCTTTGGGCTTATCGTCATTGTGGGGAGTGGCGCAACAGGCCTGTGGCTAGGCCCGCATCACATCATGATGTTTGTCTCATTGGCCGTGCTAACCTTTTTGATTGGCTGGCACGATGGGCTTGGCGTAGCGCTGGATAACATCTTCCGCTTTGCGGCGCTGGCACTGGTGCTGTATGCCTATCTGACCGCACCGCCCGCCGGGGCCTTTATCTATCTGGCGCTTGGCATTGGCGTGGGGGTGATTTCGGTGCTGGTGGATGACCGGCTATGGCCCCGCGCGCTGCCTCGGCAACACCCGGGCTTGCGCAACAGCTTCCGGCGCTTGCGGGCGGGGCATAACGCCGGCATCTGGCATGCGCTGGGTTTAAGTCTGACGACTTGCGCTGCGTTCTGGATTGCCCAGCACACCCATTATCCGCGTCCAGCGTGGGTGGCCACGGTCGTGTTGTTTGTAACCCGGCCGGATGGCATCGACAGCCTCACACGCTTGTTCCGCAGCGTCTTTGGCGCGGTGGTCGGCGTCGCCATCGCCTGGCTGATCGCTCATCTGACGCCAGAACTCTGGGCACTTTATGCCTGGGCGGTCTTGTTTGCGTTCTTGCGACCACTGGCGCTGGCGCGTAATTTCTGGGCGCACTACGCGCTAATGACCGCGATGATCTTGTTGCTGTTTGACCTGTTGTACTACCCCAGCGGCAACCATGTCGCAGGGATTGAGATCCTGGGCATCCGCTTGCACGGCGTGTTGCTCGGCTCGGTCATTGCGTTGATCGGGATGGTGATTTTCAACGGGCAAGCGCGCCGCTATTTTGTGCAACAGATGCGCGATTACCGGCCCACGTGGCTGGGCGGGCAACGGGATCGGCAAGGTTGACGGTTTAGCGCCGCAAAAGACCGCGAACGTGGCGTTCCACGTCGGCTTCTTCAATCTCGCCCTGCGCGCCGCCAGGCATGACTTCAGCCAGATCCACCCCCAGGCGGGCGGCCAGTTGCGCGGCCTTCAGGCTGACCACGAGGTAATCCCGGCGCGGTGCCAGGCTGCCAGGAGCCAGCGGCGGCGGATCATCGTCGCCCGGTTGCACCGGGGGCGGCAAGATTTCCAGCCAATCGCCATCTTCGTCCTCGACTTCCATCATCAGCAATAGACCGGTGGCCTCCACCTGATCACCCACCGCGACCATAAAGCGGTCGACATAACCCGGCGCAGGCGCATGGATGGCGATATCCGCGTCTGCTGCGCGCAAGGTCACCAGCACGTCATCAGGCCCGACCTGATCGCCCTGGGCGTGGTGCAGGCTCAGCACAATGGCGTGCCCGGCAAATTCCGGCGCACAGATGAGATGGGTCGTATATTCTTTTGTCATCGTCTTTCGGCAGGCTCGGCGATCGCTTCTGGCGCGTTAACAGGTAAATATCTACGCAATCTGCATTGATATGTACCAATATTTGCTTTTGATAGCGTCATAAAATATGCGTCGGGAATTTTATCGTAATGTCCGCGCATGGCGGGTATTTCGCCAACGCGACAGTATATCTGTTTGCCTGCCCAAGACCGAAAGTCGGCGCCGTAAACCGGCGCACTATCGGTCTTGGCTGTTTTCAGGCTACCGGTTTGCCCGTTTACCTGCGCGGCCGGACACACTGTTCCGCGCCTTGCGGCAAGACCGCCTGGCCTAAGGAGAAAGACCATATGAACGACCTGATCCTGATCATCAACGCCGGCTCTTCGAGCATCAAATTCTCTTTGTTCATCCAGACCGCCGCAGATCCGGCATTGTTGTACAAAGGTCAGGTTGAAGGCATTTATGTCGACCCGCAGTTCTCCGCCAAAAATGCCGCTGGTGACAAACTGGCCGATGAAAAACTGCCCGCCGATGCCCCGCGCAATCACGATTACGCGCTGCGCTACCTGCTCAACTGGGTACAGTCTCATACAGAAGGCCGCAAACTGGCCGTCATTGGCCACCGCGTCGTGCACGGCGGCACCGCGTTCACCAAACCGGTGAAGGTCGATGCCAATGTCCTCGCAGAACTGGACACCACCATTCCCCTGGCGCCCCTGCATGCCCCCGCCAATATCGGCCCGATGAAAGCGCTGGCCAGCCTCCTGCCGGATGTGCCGCAAGTAGCATGTTTCGATACCGCATTCCATCGCACCCAGCCCGAGATCAACCAGCTTTATGCTCTGCCGGTAGAACTGGCCGAACGCGAAGGCATTCGCCGCTGGGGCTTTCATGGCTTGTCGTATGAATATATCTCCAGCGTCCTGCCGGATATCGACGTTCGCGCCGCTACCGGCCGCACGGTGGTATGCCACCTTGGCAATGGCGCCTCGATGGCCGCATTGCACAAGGGTCAGTGCGTACTGACCACCATGGGCTTCACCGCGCTGGAAGGCCTGCCCATGGGCACGCGCACCGGCACCATTGATCCGGCCATCGTGCTGCATCTGATGACGCATCTGAAAATGAATGCCGCCGAGATCGAATCCCTGTTGTACAAGGAATCCGGCCTGCTGGGGCTGTCGGGCGTATCCAGCGACATGCGTGAACTGCATGGCAGCAGCGAGCCACGTGCGCGCATGGCCATTGAATACTTTGCCAACCGCATTGTGCAGCAAGTGGGATCGCTGGCAGCCGCGCTGCAAGGGATTGATGCACTGGTCTTCACCGCTGGCATTGGCGAGAACGATGACGAACTGCGCCGCCTGGTGTGTGGCCCATTGCAGTGGCTGGGTGTGCAGATCGATGAAGCCGCCAACAAAGTGCGCAGCGGTGAACCACGCCGGATTTCCACCGCGCAAAGTACGGTCAATGTTTATGTGATCCCGACCAACGAAGAACTGATGATCGCCCGACACGCTTTGCATTGCATTGGTTTGTAACGGCACTAATGCCGCAAAAAAAGGCGCAGTATTTACTGCGCCTTTTTGTTTGTCTTGCCAAGGAACAAACGGCCGCCCCACAGGGTCAACTGGCTCGCTGGAGGGGCGTCACACAGGCTTCACAGCATTTGCCGATACTGCTGAACTTGTCAGAATCCCGTCATAGTCAATACGATGCGCGTGATACACGACAATCAAGGATCAAACAGAGATGGAAAACAGCGGGATCATCATCGACTACAGCGTGGAACCCCGACGGGTACCGGCGGGCCACGGCTGGACCTGGATTGCCGACGCCTTCCGGATTTTCTTCAAACACTGGTGGCAATGGCTATTGTTGTGCGCCGTCATGCTGGTCATTTTGTTTGGTTTGCTGCTGGTGCCCGTGCTGGGCATGATCACCCCGCTGGTGGCGCCCTTGCTGATCGCCGGGATTGCCTGGGCCGCCCATGAAAGCGCCAGAGAAGAACGGGCGCCCGCACTACCCGACCTCTTTATCGCGCTACGCCAGAAAACCCGCACGCTGATTGGCGTCGGGCTGTTGTATATGCTCGGTTCGCTGGTGGTCATGGGCGTACTGGCTGCGTTGGGACACTTTCTGGTCACGCCGGAAGAAATCCAGGCCATCCACGCCGCTCAATCCGGCAAGGGCCCGGTGCCAGAACTGGATGGTGGCGGCGTGTTGTTTGTGGCGCTGTTCATCCTGGGCATGCTGTTCATGAACAGCATTTATTTCTTTGCGCCGCAACTGGTGGTGCTACGTAACCTGCGGGCACTGGAGGCCATGCGCATCAGTTACCTTGCGTTCTGGCGCAACTGGCTGCCCATGTTGCTTGCCGGGGTCATCCTGCTGTTGATGGCCATCGTAGCCAGCCTGCCGTTGATGTTGGGGCTGATCTTGCTGTTGCCGATCACCATCCTGTTCAACTACACCTGCTATGCCGACGTATTCGGCGATCATCCGGAACACTAAAAGGAAGCGACGTGTCTCTTGAAGAAAGCCCGTTCAAAGGCAAAACCGGTGCCCAGCGCGTTTTGAATGCGCTTGGCTATTCGCTCGATGGTCTGGGTGCTGGCTGGAAGAACGAAGCCGCGTTCCGCCAGGTGTCCATACTGGCGGTGGTAGGTATCATCATCGCCTTTATTGCACCGCTGCACGCCTGGGCGCGGGCCGTGGTCATTGCCAGCCATCTGTTGACGGTGATTGTAGAGTTACTCAACTCTGCCGTTGAAGCCGCGGTGGATCACACGTCGCTGGAACGCCATGTACTGGCCAAACGCGCCAAGGATCTCGGTAGCGCGGCGCAACTGATTTGCCTGATCAACCTGGCGGCGATGTGGTTGCTGGGTATCTTCGGTGCCTGATTGGCTGGTTGTGTGACCAACAAAAAACCCCGCGTGATTTGCGGGGTTTTTTGTTGGGGCAAACCAGCGCCGCAGGTTTAACCGTTGCGCTTGAATTCCTTGATCACGTGTTGCTGGCGACGGCTCACGGCCAGACGTTCCGGTACATCTTTCAGTACGGCCACCCAATGGGTTTCGCCCCCGTTGGAAGGCATCTTTTCAAAGCCGACGAGCGAATCACGGGCCACCAGACAGTTGCGGTGGATGCGCACAAAGCGGCTACCGAATTCTTCTTCCAGCCGGGTCAGCGAGTCTTCCAGCAGGTATTCACGTTCACGCGTGCGCAGCGTGATGTATTTCTGCTCTGCCTTCAGGTAGCGCGCTTCAGCCACCGGAATCAAATGCAAACGGCCACGCTCGGTCACGCTGAAGTGGCTGCGGGCGTGCGAGGCCGGTTCTGCCTGGCTACGCGCCTGACGCAGCTCCAGCACGCGATTGAGCGCATCCAGCAGGCGTTCACGGCGGATTGGCTTTAGCAAGTAGTCGATAGCGCGCACTTCAAACGCGGCCACGCCGTACTCTTCAAACGCGGTCGCAAAAATGATCGCGGGCGGTTGCGACAAACCTTGCAGCTCACGCGCCAACTCAATGCCGCTCATTTGCGGCATCTGGATATCGATAATGGCGGCATCTGCATCCGCCTCCGCCAACTGGGTCAACGCCGAAACGCCGTTGGTGGCAGAACCGACAATCTCTACCGGGCACTCGGTTGATACGTCGTTCAGTACATCTTCCAGCCTGCGCAGTGCAGGCATCTCATCATCCACCAAAAAAAGGCGAAGCGGCGTCGTCATGGGCGATCTCTCTGTATGGCACCACAATATGAACTTGATAATAGTCGCTCGCTGCCTGGGTTGTCAGCGTAGCTTCAGCATCAAAATGCAGCAAAAGGCGCTCCCGGATATTTTCGAGCGCCATGCCGTTCCCTACGTGCTCGCGCACAGCATCGGGCGGCGGCAGCGGGTTTTTCACGTCCAGGTGTAACTGGTCGCGAAAACGGAAAACGTGTACTTCAATTGGTGCAGGATTCAGCGCGGGCTCAACACCATGATAGACCGCGTTTTCGACAAGTGGCTGCAACATCAGGGGCGGCACAGCTGCGTCCCCGGGCATGTTTTCTGTATTCCATTGTACTTTGAGGCGCGAGCCCAGCCGAACCATTTCAATATTCAGATAGCGCTTGGCCAGTTCTACTTCACGATCCAGCCGGGACAACTGGCGATTGTCTTTCATCACCACGCGAAACAAATCTGCCAGATCTTCCAGCACTTGCTCGGCTTTGGCCGGCTCATAACGGATCAATGACAGTACTGCGTTCAGACTGTTAAACAAAAAGTGCGGACGAATCCGCGCCTGCAGCGCAGCGAGCCGGGCCTCGGACAAACGTGGCGAGAGCGCACGCTGGCGCAGGTGAAAATACTTCAGCAAGGTCAACGCGCTGGCCACAATCACCACCGCGCTGGCCGCAAGGGCATTCACATTTGCCGGGCCAGGCATCAGCACCCAATGGCCAAACGTCCCGGCCAGTGCCACCAGTACACAGGTTGCTGCCACCCCGCGCGAATAATCCAGCCGCGCCAGCAACGGGTTAGCCAGCCCCAACACGAGAACCGCAGGCAGCAGGGAAAACTCCAGCCAAAGCACGGAAGCGGCCAGATTATCCGGCCATGCCTGCCATTGCCCTAGTCCGATCAATGTATAGACGAACAGCGCCAGGTGTACAAACACCAGAATGCGCAGCAGCACGCCCATATTGCGAAAATCGGGCAGCAAATCGGAGTCGATGGAAGCGTTTGGATTCACGACGGATCAAGGTTGGGGCACAGAACAGCCCGTACTATATCGAACCTCCAATGCAGATTCGATCAATAGTCATGTCACTGGCACTGATTTTCACCCGGGCACTGGATGGGCTAGCCGCCAGAGCAGTCACGGTAGAGGTCCATCTTGCGAACGGACTACCGGCTTTTAATCTGGTTGGTTTACCCGAAGCGGAGGTCAAAGAAAGCCGCGAGCGGGTGCGCGCGGCGCTGACTGTCGCCGGTTTCGAGTTCCCGGCACGGCGTATAACCGTTAATTTAGCACCTGCAGACCTACCTAAATCCTCTAGCCACTTCGATTTACCGATTGCCGTCGGGATTTTGGCGGCAAGCGGTCAGCTCCCGCGGGAGGCGCTGGCCGGTTACGAATTTGCCGGAGAGCTTGGGCTTTCTGCGGAATTACGGCCAGTACGCGGCGCCATTGCCTTGGCCCGGGCCGCCACCCAGGCGCAACGCCAGTTGATTCTGCCCACGGCAAGCGCGGCAGAGGGCGCTTTGTATCCAGAGGCCAGCGTCTTATCCGCGCCACACTTATTAGCCATCTGTCATCATTTTAGCCAGAACCAACCGCTAGATACGGCAGTACCGCCGCCCGCCAAACACGAAATCAACTACCCCGATCTGCGTGAAGTGCGCGGCCAGCAGCAGGTGAAGCGTGCGCTGGAAATCGCCGCTGCCGGCCAGCACAGTCTGTTAATGAGCGGGCCGCCAGGCACGGGTAAATCCATGCTGGCGCAAAGACTGCCCGGCCTGTTGCCACCCTTGTCGGTGGATGACGCGCTGGAAGCCGCTGCAGTGCGCTCGCTGACCCGCGCAGGCATGGACCCGGCAAAGTTTGGCCTGCGCCCTTATCGCTCGCCCCATCACACGGCCTCCGCCGCCGCACTGGCCGGCGGCGGCAACCCGCCGCAGCCTGGCGAGGTATCGCTGGCGCACCATGGCATCCTCTTTATGGACGAGCTGCCCGAGTTCGATCGCAAAGTGCTGGAAGTACTGCGAGAGCCGCTGGAAACCGGCGAAGTACACATCAGCCGCGCCAATCACGCGGTCACCTATCCGGCGCGCTTTCAATTGATTGCGGCGATGAACCCCTGCCCATGTGGATACTTGGGCCACCCCACTCGGGCCTGCCGCTGCACGCCAGATCAGATCACGCGTTACCGGACCAAGTTATCCGGGCCATTTCTGGATCGGCTCGATATCGCCATTGAAGTGCCGGCACTGAGTGAACACACGCTGCTGGCTGCGCCCGATGGCGAAGATACCGCGACGGTACGGCAGCGCATTCTGAAAGCC
>JASLES010000463.1 GCA_030151005.1 Silvimonas sp. | reverse complement strand
CTGAATCCGCCCTACGAAATCCGCGCACAGACGATTTGGTGGTTGAAGTTGCCGTTGTTTTTGACGTTCTCCCCCATTAAAGCCAAGCGCCGAAGGAGTGTAGGGAGACCCCAGGCTCCCGATCGACTGAGGGCAGCCCGGAGGGCCGCCGGGCTGGGGGCGCCTTTCTTTGGTTACTTTCTTTGGCGAAGCAAAGAAAGTAACGTGCTCCGGCCACCGCCGGTATCAAAACCCACTGCGCCGCAGGCGCTAACAGTGGTTCATGTTTGACCAACAGCAATGAGAGATTCCCGCCCCCGCAGGAATAACACCTTTGTGAAGAGCAACCCAACCCTCTCCCGCGCAGCAATTCAATACCCCCACCTTGAAAGCGGTTTTCTTCGCCCCCATCTCATCGCCCATCCGCCACGCTTGGCAACGCAGTACCCAAATCAAATACACAAGACCGCAATCCGGAGCTTTTGACCCATGAGTAAAGAAACGCTGGGCTTTCAGGCCGAAGTCAAACAACTCTTGCAGTTGATGATTCACTCGCTGTACTCCAACAAAGAGATTTTCCTGCGCGAGTTGATTTCCAATGCCTCCGACGCATGCGACAAGCTGCGCTTTGAGGCCATCAACCATGGCGACTTGTACGAAGGCGACGGTGATCTGAACATTCGCCTGTCGTTCAACAAAGACGCGCGCACCGTCACCATTGCGGATAACGGCATCGGCATGACGCGTGATGAAGTCATTGCCAATATCGGCACCATTGCCCGTTCCGGCACCAAAGAATTCTTCAGCAAACTCTCTGGCGATGCCGCTAAAGACAGCCATCTGATTGGTCAGTTCGGCGTTGGCTTTTACTCGGCGTTTATCGTGGCAGACAAGGTCACCCTGACGACCCGCCGCGCTGGCGTGGCCGCAGATCAGGCCGTGCGTTGGGAGTCTGGCGGCGAGGGCGACTTCACGCTGGAAGACGTCACCAAGGCTGGTCGTGGCACCGAGATCGTGTTGCATCTGAAAGAAGGTGAGGACGAATTCCTGGATGACTGGCGCCTGCGCAGCATCATCCGCAAATATTCGGATCACATCAGCTTGCCGATCCTGATGGCCAAACAGCCGGGCTATGACAAAGACGGCAATATCGAACCGGCCGAGGGCGAAGAAGCGGTGAACCAGGCCAACGCGCTGTGGACCCGCAACAAGTCCGAGATCACGGACGAACAGTACAAAGAATTCTACAAACACGTCTCGCACGACTTTGACGAACCGCTGGCCTGGAGCCACGCCCGCATTGAAGGCCGTCAGGAATACACAGAGCTGTTGTACGTCCCCAAGCGCGCACCGTTTGATCTGTATGAACGCGACCGCCGCCATGGCGTGAAGCTGTACGTCAAACGCGTGTTCATCATGGAAGATGCGGAAAAGCTGATGCCGCAATACCTGCGCTTTGTGCGTGGGGTGATTGATTCTTCTGACCTGCCGCTCAATGTCTCGCGTGAGATTTTGCAGGCCAGCCGTGAAGTGGAAACCATCAAGTCCGGTTGTGTGAAGAAAGTACTGGGCGTGCTGGAAGACCTGGCCGAAAACAAGCCAGAAGATTACAAAACGTTCTGGACCGAGTTTGGCAAGGTACTCAAAGAAGGCGCGGGCGAAGACTTCGCCAACAAGGAACGGATTGCCAAGCTGCTGCGCTTTGCCTCGACCCACGACGACAGCACCGAGCAAAGCGTGTCGCTGGCCGATTACGTTGGCCGCATGAAAGAAGGGCAGGACAAGATTTACTACATCACGGCCGATACCTTTGCTGGCGCGCAGCACAGCCCGCATCTGGAAATCTTCCGCAAGAAGGGCATTGAAGTCCTGCTGCTGTCTGACCGCGTGGATGAGTGGCTGACTTCCAGCCTGACCGAGTTTGAAGGCAAGCAACTGCAATCGGTCGCCAAGGGCGAACTGGATCTGACCGCGTTTGAAGACGAGGCTGAAAAGCAGCAACAACAAGCCGCGGTGGAAGAGTTCAAAGACGTGATCGAACAACTCAAGACCACGTTGGGCGACAAGGTGAAAGACGTGCGTGTAACGCATCGCCTGACCGATAGCCCGGCATGCCTTGTGGTCGAGAACTTTGACATGAGCGCCAACCTGGAACGCTTGCTCAAGTCAGCCGGTCAGGACGTCAAAGCCACGCGCCCGATTCTGGAGGTCAACCCGGAACATGTGCTGGTGAAAAAGCTCAAGGCGCAAATCGGTGGCGAGCGCTTTGAGGACTGGACGCACCTCTTGTACGACCAGGCCGTGCTGGCTGAAGGCGCGCAACTGGAAGATCCTGCCGGGTTTGTGAAACGCCTGAATGGCTTGATGGCCGGATTGTAAACAGGGAGGCCGGCCGCACCCCTCACAAATACGGTGTCATATTGCCAGGTAAAAAGAGCACGCTGCGGCGTGCTCTTTTTCATGATGAAAACAATCGGACATCCCCGATAATGGTTGCTCCTGACTGTAAAGAGCCCGCCATGCGACCCGATTTCATCTTGTTTGACCTCGACGGCACCTTGAGTGACCCACTCGAAGGCATTGCCAATTGCATGAACCATGCCCTGGTGCACTTTGGCTACCCGGCGCGCAGTCAGTCTGAGTTGTCGCGTTACGTCGGCCCACCCATCGACGGCAACTTTGCCAAAGAAACCGGCAGCAAAGATCCGGCACATATCGCCGCGCTGATTGAGCGCTATCGCGAGCGTTATGGCGTCTACGGTCATCTGGAAAACCGCTTGTACGGTGAAGTACCCGCCATGCTGGCCGGGCTGGCAGAAGAGGGGATTCCTATGGCGGTGTGTACCTCCAAGCGTCGCGATTTTGCCGAGAAAATCCTGCTGCATTTTGGCCTGCAGGATTATTTCCAGTTTGTGGATGGCGGGGATATTGGTATCCACAAATGGCAGCAGATTGGCGCCCTGCGTGCCGCCAATAAAGTGCCGGAAAACACCCTGATGGTCGGGGATAGAGGGGTTGATCTGATTGCGGCGCATCGCAACGGTTTAACCGCAGCGGGCGTGTTGTGGGGTTATGGTTCGCTGGATGAACTGGCTGCGCAAAAACCGCGTTTCCTGTTCGATCAACCAGGACAGTTACTGGCAGCATTGCGCCAGACCGAAACAGTCTGAGATTTGGGCAGTCCATTGAAAAAGGCCAGGTGCATTGCGCCCGGCCTTTTTCTTGGCTACCCGAACCTTGTGCGACTCAGGCGCCGCCCAGCACACCCACAATGCGGATTGATTTGGTGTCCGGAATCTCGTTGTGGGCAATGACCCGCAGATTGGGAATGGAACGGCGCAAAAAGCGGCTGAGCATCGGACGCAGGTTGCCCGGGGTGATCAACACCGGGTTGAAGCCTTGCGCCTCCAGTTCTTCGGTTACGTTGGAAGCCTGCTTGAGCAAGCGCTCAGCAAGGCCCGGCTCCAGCCCGCCTTGCGACTTGCCGGAAGCGGCGTTCACCAGGATGTTTTCCAGATGGGGTTCCAGCGTGATTACCGGCAACTCGGTCTCGCCAGGGAACAACTGGTGGATGATGGCGCGGCCCAGTGCCACACGCACGGCGGCAGTCAGATCATCGATATCCTGGGTGCGGCCGATATGCTCGCCCAGCGTTTCCAGAATGGTGCGCAGATCGCGCACGTGCATGCCTTCGTCCAGCAGGTTTTGCAGCACTTTTTGCACCGTACCCACTGGTACGAGCTTGGGCACCAGGTCTTCCACCAGCTTGGGGGCTTCTTTGGCAAAGTGGTCCACCAGTTGCTGTACTTCTTCACGCCCAAGCAGCTCCGCAGCGTGGCTTTGCAACACATTAGAGATATGCGTGCCGACCACGGTGGAGGCATCCACCACGGTATAACCCATGGCTTGCGCCGGATCACGCAGGCTACCTTCGATCCACACTGCGGGCAGGCCAAAGGTAGGGTCTTTGGTTGGCGTACCGGCCAGTTGCCCGCTGGCGCTGCCCGGATTGAT
>JASLES010000458.1 GCA_030151005.1 Silvimonas sp. | reverse complement strand
AGCGCGCCTGCCGGTACAGTCTTGCTGTTGTACTCGCCGGCGTTGGCCGCCACGCTGCTCACGCTGGCCGGGATATTGAACAAGACCCAGTGATACCAGGTGCGTGAACCGGGCGCGTCCGGGTCCCACACTACAATGGCGTAACTTTGTGTGCCGGCTGGCGGGTTTTGCCAGGCCAGATCAGGGGATAGATTCTGGCCTTTGCAGCCATCGCCATAAGCAATTTGTTTGGGGCTGAGCGTGCCGGGCGTGACATCGTGGCTGGTGACGGTAAAGCTGGCGGCCTGGCAGATGCCGGTGACAAGGCAAAGTGCCCCGGCCCAGGTCAGACATGATTTCATGATGACGTTCCTTCTCTGAATGAAAAGGCAGTGCTGGTCAATGGCGCGGTATGAATCCGCATGCGCTGCGCCAACCCATCATAGAAAGTCCGGATCAACCGGTGTCGCCCTGGCCGGTCAGATTCCGGCCTGAACCGGTCATGCCAGACTGAGCTGACTATCCGCCTGCGGGCTGTTTGCCGGAGTCTGGAAGGATGACCGCAAGGCCAGCGGCGACAATCCGAAACGCTGCCGGAAAGCCCCGGCAAAGCGTGATGGCGAGATATACCCGCACGCTTCGGCAATGCGTTGAATGGGCGTGGTGCCGTCCATGACCATGGCTAATGCGCGTTCCATGCGCACATCCAGCAGCAACTCGCTGAACGAGGTGCCCTCATCGCGCAAACGCCGGCGCAGGGAGGACTCACTCAGGGCCAGTTTGCGAGCAACATCATCTGCGTGCCAGTCTGCCGCGACATTGCCATACAACGTCCAGACTACGCGCTCACGCCAGCGGCCCGGTTGGGCCAGGACCACATCGCGCGCAACACCCTGACGCGCCAGCGCCAGCCATAGCGCTTCCCAACGCAATTCCACCAGCGCGTCGGACAGTTTGTCGTGCCGGGTGATGAGTATTTCGCTGATGTAATCGTGCAGCGCCTGGCGGCAAGCCGTATCCGGCGCAATCAACGGCTGGTCAGTCAGGTGGGCGGGTAGCACACCGGCATAACGCTGCCGAAAACGCTGCATCATGCTGGCGTCTGCGGCAATCACCACAGCCGCAAAAAAGCCCTGAGCCGGATCGGGCACGTTGGTAAAGGTGATGCTGGTGCCCGCGCTTACGGTAAACCAGTCGCCCGCGCGGCAAATGTACTCGCCGCTAGCGGTCTTGATGTGTTTTTCCCCGGCCAGCACCGCAATCAGGCACGGTATGAAATACGGCGTGCGCTGCACCTGCACCCGGTGATGAAAACGGAATAACGCCGCGCCGCCCACAAATGTGCGCTCAGCCAGATGGGGCAGGGCCATGAGTTGCGATAACAGGGTTTGGTGCATGGAACGACCCCGACCGGTTGGGATGGGCGCATAGCCTACCCGCAGTTCATGACATTGGCTTGGCTTTGCTTGCCAATGGCAATGAAGGTGTCGCGTCCGCGCGCCACCTGGCAGGCGCTGGGGGCGTTCGGATGGTGGCGTTTTCTGACAAGGACAGATGTGTTTGGCGGGTTTGTCTAAAAATATCCATATATATCAATGGCTTGAGTTTTTTGCTGTGACTGGTTTTACAGATAAAAGTCGAGTAAAATAGTCGGCTTTCCAACCCTTGCCAGAAAGCAGCCAGCCTATGCTTGATCGCTTGCGTGAAGACATCCGGGCCATTCTTGAGCGCGATCCCGCCGCACGTTCCATCTGGGAAGTGGTCATCTGTTATCCGGGTTTCCAGGCGCAAACGCTGCATCGCATGGCGCATGCCCTCTGGTTGCGCGACTGCAAGTTGCTGGCGCGTTCGGTTTCCCACTTCGGGCGCTGGCTGACCGGCATTGAAATTCACCCGGGCGCCACGATTGGCCGTCGGGTGTTTATCGATCACGGTATGGGTGTGGTGATTGGTGAAACCGCCGAGATTGGCGACGACTGCACCTTGTACCAGGGCGTGACCCTGGGCGGCACCTCTTTGCATGAAGGCAAGCGCCACCCGACGCTGGAAGAAGGCGTAGTGGTGGGCGCGGGTGCCAAAGTTCTGGGGGGCTTCACGGTAGGGCGGGGCGCCAAGATTGGCCCCAACGCCGTGGTGATCAAACCCGTGCCGGCGGGCGCCACCATGGTGGCCAGCGTGGCGCGCATGGTCGACAAGGCGCGGGACAAAGTCCGTGCTGAGCAGGCCGAGAAAATGGGCTTCACCGCTTATGGTTTGTCTGCCGACATGAATGACCCGACAGTGAAAGCCATTCACGGGCTGCTGGATCACTCGGTCAACACCGACAAGCGTCTGGACATGATTCTGGCCCGGCTGGAACAACTGGGCGTGGATTGCTCCAAAGAGCGTGCCGAACAAGACGCGTTTGACCCGAATTACCTCAACCGGATTGTCGAGGAATAAAAGCAGCGTATAAAACCCTGCCGGCTACGTTGTGCCGTACTACTTGTACTGTCTTGGTTTCGCACGCCTTGCCGGCATCGCTTTTCCGGGTTTTGTTAGCCGCGCCAGGCCCTCGGGCAAGCGGTATTTTGCCGGTGAAAACCCACTGAACTACCAGGGTTTTTAGTTGACTAAATTTGTAGGGTATTTTACGATGCGCCCTATACGATCAACCAGGACAAAGCGATG
>JASLES010000432.1 GCA_030151005.1 Silvimonas sp. | reverse complement strand
AGCGGGTTTTCACTTAAGTAACAATATTGGATAAGAAAATATAAAAATAGATAATAAGGGTGACGGTTTTCTGTGGATAACCCGTTTTGTCCTTTTCGATCAGGATGTTATTACGGGTTCAGGGGTGTATTCAAGTTGCGTATGAGCTGTGGATAATTTGGGGGTGAGTTTGGTCGTACACACCGAACCCGAAGTTATCCTCTGCTTCAGCCAGGTTTTCCACAGGCCATGTTACTGATTTCATTGGGCCTTTGTGAACAAAGGTATAATCCGGCACTTTTTGCGTTAGACAGACAAGGACAGACGATGGCGATCCAGTGGTATCCAGGGCATATGAATGCTGCCCGCAAAGCGGTTGAAGAGACCATCGCCAAGGTCGACATGGTGATCGAGATTGTTGACGCCCGCTTGCCGCTGTCCAGCAGTAACCCCATGCTGGAACAATTACGCAAGAGCCGGCAGCGTCCAGCACTCAAGATTCTCAACAAGGCGGATCTGGCAGATCCCGCCTTGAACAAGGTCTGGCTGGAGTGGTTCAGTCAGCAGCCGCAAACCGCTTCCCTCTTGCTGGGTGAGGACACCCGCCACACTGGCGTCAAAAAAATCAGCCAGTTGTGCCGCAAGCTTGTACCCAATCGCACTGGCATGGAAAAACCGTTGCGGGCCTTGATTGTGGGCATTCCCAATGTGGGCAAATCGACCATGATCAACACCTTGATGAACCGCAAGGTGGCCAAAGTTGCTGATACCCCGGGGGTGACCAAGCATCAACAGCGGGTAGAAACGCCCGATGGCGTCATTTTGTACGACACGCCAGGCCTGCTTTGGCCACGGATCGAGCGCGAGGAATCCGGTTTACGCCTGGCATTGGCTGGTTCTGTGGGTCGCAACGCGTTTCACGAGACCGAAGTGGCATGGTTTGGCGTGCAGACGTTCATCGAACGCTATCCGGAGTTGATCAAAGCCCGGTTCAAGCTCAATGATCTGGACGGCGGCTTTGAAGCCGTGTTTGAAAAAATTGGTCGCAAACGCGGCGCGATCTTGCCCGGTGGTGCGCTGGATGAGCAAAAAACCGCAGAGCTGATCCTGACCGAATACCGTAGCGGCAATATCGGACGCATTACGCTGGAAACGCCGGCAGACTTTGCCGAGGCGCCCAAGGCTGTCCGCCAGACCGATTACACCGGCGGCAAAAAAGACCCGGACGAGGAAGAAGAAGAAGCATGATCCGTTTTGCCGGGCTGCTCGCCTTGTTGCCAGTGATGGCGCTGGCAGCGGTACAAGCCAAAGATGACAATGGCACGCTGGTGGCGCTTTCCCGGCCAGCACAAAGAGTGATCACATTGGCTCCGCACGCCACGGAACTGGTAGCGGCACTTGCGCCAGAAGCCATTGTGGCGGTCGATTCGGCGAGCGATTACCCCGATAGCGTGAAAAAACTGCCGAAAGTGGCTACGTTTCAAAGCCTGAATATCGAAGCTATCCTGGCGGCACGGCCAGATCTGGTGGTGGTGTGGGAAAGCCAGGCGGTAAGCCAGTCGATTTCCCAGCTACAACGCCAGCATATTCCCGTATTTGTCAGTCGCCCGCAGACACCGCAAGATGTCGCATCCAGTTTGCGGCGGCTAGGCGCATTGTTGGGGCAGGACACCAAAGCGGATGACCTGGCCAGTGCTCAGGAAACCCGTTATCGGCAATTGCTGAACCAGTATCAACGGGCGCGGCCAGTTCGGGTTTATCTGCAAGTCAGTGAAAACCCGCCGCTGAGTTTGTCGCGCCGCAGTTTTCTGGGGCAGATGCTGGCCGATTGTGGTGCAACCAGCCCTTATGCCAATGCGCGGGCCGAAGCACCACAAGTCAGTACCGAGGCGGTGCTGGCTTTTGCACCAGAACTGATGCTGACCACAGGTGAGCGCAAGACGCTGGATATGTGGAAAGCCTGGCCGCAACTGCCCGCAGTCAAAAACAACCGGCTGGTCTCCTTGAACGGAGATCAATACGTCAGGCCCGGTCCGCGTATGATCGAGGGCATGCAGAAAGTGTGCGAACAGATTGATCAGGTCCGCCACTGAAATACGGGCGTGTTACGATTTATGCCAAAGTAGTCGTTGCGTAGATGTGCACAGTTGCACACCCACGTTAGCCACACACGCAATCCGGGCAGCAGGCAGGCCCGAGTTATCATAAAATCCGGTAGAACTAAAAACCGCGTTGGGTCGACATGGACGCCGAACTCGCCACTCTTGAAGAAAAAATTCACACGCTGGTGCGCATCGTGAGCGCGCTGCGCAGCGAAAACCACGCGCTGCGCCAGGAAATCCTGGCCTCTGGCCGTGAGAACCAGCAACTTGTCAGCAAGCTTGATGAGACCAAAACGCGTGTTGCCGCGTTGATCGAGCGTTTGCCTGAGGAAGAGGAATGAGCCAGATCAAGCAGCTCGACGTATCGATCATGGGGCGCGATTTCCGGATTGCCTGCCCGGACGACGAAGAGGAAACCCTCCTGCAGGCCGTGGATGTGCTCAATGGCAAAATGAACGAAATCCGCGAAGGCGGCAAAGTCATTGGCCTGGAGAAGATCGCCATCATGGCGGCGCTCAACATTGCGCACGAATATCTGCATGTCAAAGCAGGTGGTTTTGACATTGGCGCATATCGGCGTAGAATTACGGACATGAACGCAACGGTGGATGCGGTGCTCAAGGGACAGTCAGAGCTGTTCTAGCTAACCGGGTACATGCCGCGCCACCTGCGACGATTGCTTTCCTGCGGTGTTCGACTACGGTTCTAATTTCCTTGAACCTAGCTTAACCTTCGGTCGCCAGCCACGACGCGCCTGTTGTGAGCATTCCTTTGTTGAATGCACCTGATGGCGCACGGCCGGTGGCCCCTTGAACCTCCGGGTTCAGGATATGAACCGACCGGCACTCGCGGGAAGCCCCTTTCTTTGCCCAGCGCACATTCTGAGATCGTGGATCAAGAAAAAGCCGCGCTGCGGCAAACCTTGCGCCAACGCCGTTCCGCGTTGGCGCTTTCATTTCGGCGTGAAGCCAGCCTTTCCATCATGCAGCGGGCTACGTCTGCCCGGTTGTTGCGTCGTGGCAAACGGGTCGCCGTGTATGTCTCTATGGCGAGCGAAATCTCGACCTGGCCACTTATCCTCAAAGCACTCCAGGCCGGTTGTCAGGTATTTTTGCCCGTCGTGCCACGCCGTGGCCGCCAGATGTACTTCGTCCGCTACGACCACACCAGCCGCTGGCAGCGTGATCATTATGGAATTCCCTACCCCGTGCACGAACAGACTTGCCGGCCACAAGATCTGGATGTAGCCTTCGTCCCCCTTTTAGGGTTTGACGCACAACTGGCTCGTTTGGGACAGGGTGGCGGCTACTACGACACCACCTTCAGGTTTCGTCGTTTGCGGCAAAAATGGCAAAAACCGCGTCTTGTCGGTCTTGCTTATGACTGCCAGCAGGTGGACCGTTTGCCAGTTGCCCCGTGGGATTTACGGCTCGATGAGATCCTTACCGAAGCACGCCGTTTACGTTCCCCAATAGCCGGTTGATCAACTGTTTGCGTTGTCATGCGGGTCAAATCATGACGTTGTCGTGAATTCTTCACATCATGACAATGGGAAAAATTTCACTGATACGGCGCGCGCGAAGCTCTACACTACGATCAGCGTCGAACTCCGGAACACGGAAACCCTGCCGGCCTGGCTGCTGCCTGGTCGGCTTTGCTGTACCCGGAATATCGAAAAAAGTCAGAAAAAACCAGAGGTTGCCAAGATGTCGAATAAAACCGTGGAATTGATCGCCCCCCTGTCCGGGCTGTTTGTGCCGATTGAGGCTGTGCCCGATCCGGTGTTCTCGCAAAAAATGGTGGGGGATGGCGTCTCGATTGACCCGACTTCCAACGTGTTGCTGGCACCGGCCGCAGGCAAGATCACTCAGCTTGCTTCGACATATCACGCGCTCACATTGACCACGGTTGAAGGCTTGCAGGTTTTGCTGCATATCGGCCTTGATACCGTCATGCTGAAAGGCGAGGGTTTCCGCCCGTTGGTCAAGGAAGGCGACGCCGTTACCCTTGGTCAACCCCTGATTGAATTCAATGAATCGGTCATCACCGCGCATGGCAAGAGTTCCATGACGGAAATCGTGATTGCCAACGGTGATATGGTGGCCGGTCTACAACCGGCACGTGGTTTTGCTCACGCTGGCAAGACCGTGGCGCTGACGGTGACGCTGGCTGGCGATTTTGCTGCCGCCGAGACCGCCGCCGCACCGACCGGCAATATGTCTGACGCCATCCGTGTTCCTAACCCCACCGGCCTGCATGCCCGCCCGGCCGCCGTGGTCGCCAATACCGCCAAAACCTTCAAGTCTGATATCAAGTTGGTGCGTGGCGGTGAAGAAGCCAATGCCAAATCCGTGGTCAGCATCATGGGTCTGGAAGTACAGAACAACGACGAAATCCAGATCAAGGCCACCGGTGTTGATGCCGCAGAAGCCATCAAGGCACTGGCTGAACTGATTCGCTCCGGTTCTGGCGAAGATTGCGGCGCCGCCGCTGCGCCGACCGCTGCACCCAAGCCGGTTGCCGTTCCGCGCCCCGCCCCCAAAGCCCATTCGGAAGACCCGAACGTATTGCTGGGCGTCTCCGCCTCGCCTGGCCTGGCGGTTGGCCAGATCTTCCAGGTCCGCCAGGAAGTAATCGAAGTCCGTGAAGCGGGTGATAATCCGCAACTGGAACGTCGCCGCCTGGAAGACGCGCTCAAAGAAGCCCGTCAGCAACTGGAAGGTCTCAAGGCCGAGATCAGCGATGCGTCCAAGGCAGAGATTTTCTCAGCGCACCAGGAATTGCTGGCCGATCCGGAACTGCTGGATCTGGCACTGTCCGCAGTCTCTGGCGGCAAGAGCGCGCCGTTTGCCTGGAAACAAGCATTTACGACTTACGCTGACAAACTGGCCAAGCTCAAGAATGAACTCCTGGCCGGCCGCGCCAATGACATCCGCGATATCGGCCGCCGCGTGCTGCGCCTGTTGACCGGCGTGAAAGAAGCCGCGCTGGAAGTCCCTGATAACGCCATCCTGATTGCGGAAGAACTGACCCCGTCGGATACCGCTAGTCTTGATCGCAACAAAGTGCTGGGTTTTGCTACAACCGGCGGTGGCGCGACCAGTCACGTCGCCATCCTGGCCCGTTCGCTGAATATTCCGGCTATCTGTGGCATCGAAGAAGCCGTGCTGGAACTGGCTAATGGCACGAATGTGATTCTGGATGGCACCAAAGGTAGCCTGCGCAAGAATCCGTCTGAGGCGGAAATCCAGGACATCCGCACGCGCCAGGCAACGCTGGCCAAAAAGCGTGATGAAGAGCTTGCTGCTGCGGGTCAACCTGCAGTTACGACCGATGGTGTGCATATCGAAGTAGTCGCCAACATCGGTGGCCTGGAAGACGCCCAGCAATCGGTTACCCTGGGCGGCGAGGGTGTTGGTCTGCTGCGTTCGGAATTCCTCTATCTGGAACGCACCGACGCGCCGACTGAAGAAGAACAAACCAAAATCTACGGCGATATCGCCAAAGCCTTGGGCAATGAGCGCACTCTGGTGATTCGTACCCTGGATGTCGGTGGCGATAAACCACTGCCATACCTGCCCATGCCGGCCGAAGAAAACCCGTTCCTTGGTGTGCGCGGTATTCGTCTGTGCCTGGCGGCACCGGAAATCTTGCGTACCCAAGTGCGTGGTATTTTGCGTGCCGCGCCCTACAGCAAGCTGCACATCATGTTCCCGATGATTGCCTCGCTGGAAGAAGTGCGTGAAGCGAAGAAGATTGTTGCCGAAGAAAAAGCGGCACTGGGCGTTACCGCTGATGTGAAGGTTGGGATCATGGTGGAAGTACCTTCCACAGCCGTCATGTCTGAAATCTTTGCTCGCGAGGTGGATTTCTTCTCGATCGGTACCAACGATCTGACCCAGTACACCCTGGCGATGGATCGCGGTCATCCGAAACTCGCTAAACAAGCCGATGCGTTGCATCCTGGCGTGTTGCGCTTGATCGCCATGACGGTGAAGGGTGCCCATGCACATGGCAAGTGGGTGGGTGTGTGCGGCGGGATTGCCTCTGATCCGCTGGCCGTACCGGTGCTGCTGGGTATTGGCGTGGATGAGCTGTCAGTCAGTGTTCCGGCCATCCCGGCCATCAAAGCCATGGTGCGCAAACTGAACAAAGCTGAATGCCAGAAGCTGGCGACTGAAGTATTGCAGATGGGCACCGTGGCCGAGGTACGTGCCCGCCTGTCTGGCCTTGTCGATTGATGTAAGGTGGGCCTGCCTTTGGGTGGGCCCGTTATTTGTGGAGTAGTTGATAAAAAGACATGCCGGAAAACAGGGAAACGACTGGTTTTGTGGTCGCTTTTCGGCGTGAATAAGTCACAAAGCGATCCCCTTACCCTGTTGATAGGGGGGACGCCGTATTTGGTACAGCCTGCCATAAAGAGCAGAATCGCCCCGCTGGAAAATAAAGCATTTTCATAAACAGTGACGAGTGCCGTCTGCACCCTGCCGGGTGTGGCGCGGGTGTCGTCCTAGGGCAAGGAAAGTCATCATGTTCAAACAGGCGTTCGCCGTTCTGCAAAAGATCGGCAAGGCATTGATGTTACCGGTCGCCGTGTTGCCGGTGGCGGGTTTGCTGCTGGGCATTGGCAGCTCCAATTTTTCGTTTATTCCCGATGTAGTCAACCACGTGATGGCCCAGGGCGGCGGCGCGATTTTCGGCAATCTGCCGATCATCTTCGCAGTCGGTGTTGCGCTGGGTCTGGCAGAAAATGACGGTGTTGCCGCCATTGCTGCCGTTGTGGGTTTTGTGGTGATGGTTGCCACAATGGGCGTGATGGCACAGTTCTTCGGCATTGAGCCGGCAACCGTGCTGGGCATGAAGTCGATGGAAACCGGCGTATTCGGCGGGATCATCATCGGTGCCGTGGCCGCAACCCTGTTCAACAAGTACTACCGCATCCAGTTGCCGCAATACCTGGGCTTCTTTGCCGGTAAGCGCTTTGTACCGATCGTGACCGGTGTTGCTGCCATTTTTGTGGGCGTGATCCTGTCCATCATCTGGCCGCCGATTCAGCACGGTATTGACGTGTTCTCGCACTGGGCTGCTGCCAGTGATCCGCGCACCGCGGCCACGGTGTACGGTTTTGTTGAGCGTCTGCTGATTCCGTTCGGTCTGCATCACATCTGGAACGTGCCGTTCTTCTTTGAAATCGGTAACTTCACCAACTCCGCAGGTCAGGTTGTCCACGGTGATATCAACCGCTTCTTCGCGGGTGACACCACTGCCGGTATCCTGTCGGGCGCCTTCCTGTTCAAGATGTTTGGTCTGCCGGCTGCCGCTTTTGCCATCT
>JASLES010000410.1 GCA_030151005.1 Silvimonas sp. | reverse complement strand
AAAAAAAACGCCGTCTGCAAAAGACGGCGTTTTCTCATCACGGCGGCCGGTTAACGCGCCGGCGCGGGCATCGAAAAGATCAATCCACCTGGCTGATAAAGGCATCACGGGCGACTGGCTGGTTAACCTGCCCAAGGTACGCCGCGCCCGTGATGCCTTTATCAGCCAGGTGGATTGATCTTTTCGATGCCCGCGCCGGCGCGTTAACCGGCCGTCGTTATGAGAAAACGCCGTCTTTTGCAGACGGCGTTTTTTTGGCCAGGCAAAAAGTAGTTCGGCGACAGCGGCCCAGCCTGGCGCCATCGGTCTGAAACCCTCCCCGCCCCCGTATTTGTTCAACCATATTGCAACGCAATAACACCTCTGCCTGCTCGGTTCTGTTCATCCACTGCAAGAGGTTCGTCATGAAGAAAAGCGTTGTCACTGCATGCGTCACTGCGGCCCTGCTGGCTGCTCCCGCCTTTGCCGGTATGGAGTATCACTATCAGTACACGTTTGCGAGCTACCCTTTCAACGTTTCAGGGTATTTCTGGGGTATCGCGGACGGAGATCTGATCACCCATATCTCTCATATTTCTTTATTTGTCCGTGATAACGAGGGCAATCTGCGTCCGGACTATGGCCCGGCAACGGGCACCACCGATGATCCCGGCGGCGGCGACCCGGTGGTTTCTTTTAGCGGAAAAAACAATAACTTTGCTTTCTATAACGGCCCCGCCAACTTCGGCGTGCCGGGCGAGGAGGCATTCTTTTTTAGTCTTGGCGGCAATCTTCAGGACAAAGGCAGCGCCCAGGAGGGGCTCGATTACTTTTTTACTTCGGGCGGTAGCGATGCCACCTGGTATTTCGTTGAAGATTTAGTCCCCGTGGCGACGACCTGGTCTGTCACCGCAGTCTCTGCTGTGCCAGAACCACAAACCTGGGCATTGGTCGGCCTGGGCCTGGCCGGTTTGATCGCAAACGGCCGCAGAAAGGCCAAGCATGAGCGCGTTGTGACAAACACAACCAGACTCGCCTGCGCGTAATACGACCATGCGCCCGCAACGCAAACTCGCCGGGTGCGGTTTGTGTTGCGGGTTTAATCCGGCAAGGGCAGCGCCAGCGTTTCTTTGACTTCTTCCATCACCACATAGCTACGGGATTCCGCCGCGCTGGGCAGCCGCAAGAGGATGTCGCCCAGCAAGCGCCGGTAGTGGCTCATGTCCGGCAGGCGGGCTTTGAGCAAGTAGTCAAAGTCCCCAGAGATCAGGTGGCATTCCAGCACTTCCGGAATGGTGGCGACGGAGCGACGAAAGTCGTCGAACACCTCGCCAGATTTACGGCCCAGTTTCAGTTCTACAAACACCAGTAGCGGCGCTTCCAGCAATTGCGGGTTTAGCCGGGCGTGGTAACCGGTGATGACATTGGTCTCTTCCAGCCGCTTGACCCGTTCAGCGCAGGGCGTGGCGGTGAGGCCGACGCGCTCGGCCAGTTCGGTGATCGGCATGCGGGCATTGGCTTGCAACAGCCGCAAAATCTTGTAATCCACGCGGTCCAGAGACCGTCCCGCCTGATAACGCGTGCGCATACCAATGTAGTCCCTGTTTTTTACCTCAAATATGGAGAATATCACTCCATAAGGCTTTTTATACTCGGCTTATTCTCCAACGATATGACATACAACAGTGTGTCAAAAAACCACTGGGTCGAGCGATGAAAGCAATTGTGATTGGTGCGGGTGTCGTCGGTGTCACCACCGCGTATTACCTCAAGGCAGCGGGTTGCGACGTAACGGTGCTGGAGCGGCTGTCCGGCCCGGCAGATGAAACCAGTTTTGGTAACGCCGGCCAGGTATCGCCGGGTTACGCAGCGCCGTGGGCGGCACCGGGGATTCCCTGGAAAGCCGTGAAGTGGCTGCTGCATCCGGAACACGCGCCACTGCGCATCCGCCCGGATGGTTCTTTCTTCCAGCTGGCCTGGATGGCGCGCATGGTCGCCAACTGTACCGAGGCCGCCTACGCCCGCAACAAGAACCGCATGGTGCCGCTGACTGAGTACAGCCGTGACTGCCTGCGTCAGTTGCGCAAAGACCTGGGGCTGCATTACGAAGAACGCTCGCTGGGCACGCTGCAAATCTTCCGCAATGACAAGCAACTGGCTGCGGGCAAGCGGGATGCCGGCCTGCTGGACCAAATGAACGTCGCCAACCGCGTGCTCGACCAGGACAGCTTGCTGGAGGTTGAACCCGCGCTCAAGGCCGTCGCCCACAAGCTCACCGGCGCACTGCAACTGCCCAATGATGAAACGGGCGACTGCAAACTGTTTACTGAACGCCTGACCGCCATTTGCCTGGAGATGGGCGTGAAGTTCCGCTTTGGCGTCACGGTAGAAGCACTGGTAGCCAACAAGGGCCGCATTGATGCGGTCGAACTGGCGGGCGGCGAATCGGTGGTGGCAGATGCCGTAGTGCTGGCCGCCGGCTGTGCTTCCCGTGCGTTGGCCTTGCCATTGGGGCTGGATTTACCGGTGTACCCGGTCAAGGGTTACTCGATTACCGTACCGCTGACCAACCCGGATGGCGCACCGCGTTCCACCGTGCTGGATGAAACCTACAAGATTGCGCTGACCCGCTTTGATAATCGCCTGCGTGTGGGTGGCATGGCGGAGGTAGCCGGGTTTGACAAGCGGATCGACCCAACCCGCGTTGCTACCCTCAATATGGTGACTAACGATTTGTTCCCGCACGCCGGGGACGTCCGTCAGGCCACGCAATGGACCGGCCTGCGCCCCATGACACCGGATGGCACACCCATTGTGGGGGCTACGCCGTACGAGAACCTGTTCACCAATACAGGTCACGGCACGCTGGGCTGGACCATGTCTTGCGGCAGCGCACGCGTGATTGCCGATGCCGTACTGGGCCGCCGTTCAGAGATCGATGCGCGTGAGTTGGGCATGGTGCGTTATGACAAA
>JASLES010000338.1 GCA_030151005.1 Silvimonas sp. | reverse complement strand
GGCATTACGCGACGCTGGCGCAGATAAAAGCGCCGGATCGCGGGGGTCGAGCATAGGCTTTTGACCGACGCACGGCACAGGACCGGGCAATATCGGCAAACTGCGCCAGGCCCATGTGCTCTAGGTAGTATGCCTTACAGGATGGGGGAGGGCATTTTTCAGGCACCGCTGATTGGCAGCAATGCCACAATTCAGAACAAACGTCGTGAACCAGCAGGGTCCGGCAGATTGCCGGGGCGGCGGGAAGGGTAATTTTTCGGTATGATTACGCCTCTGTTTACTCTGGCAAATCCGGATCAGACCCACATGGCAGAAGTCCTCAAATTGCGCGGCGGTGCTGCGCTCTCCGCGTTCCGTGTCGAAAAACTGCTGGCTGCTCTGGCAAGCCAGGGTATCAAGGCGGATATTCAGGCCGAATTCTGGCACTTCGCCGAAACCAGCGCAGCGCTGACGGCGGCAGAACAATCCACCCTGGAACGCGTCCTGCATTACGGTGATCCGGCCCCGGCCGAGAGCGGCAAAGGCTCGCTGCTGCTGGTGTTGCCGCGTCTGGGTACCATTTCGCCGTGGTCTTCCAAGGCCACGGATATCCTGCAGCACACGGGCCTCTCCCAGATCAGTCGTGTGGAGCGTGGTATTGCGGTGTATGCCAGCAAAAACGGCCAGCCGCTCTCTACCGCAGAAAAAAGTCTGCTGCTGCCGCTGATCCACGATCGCATGACCGAGCAGGTGTTTGAGACGCTGGATGCCGGCAACGAGTTGTTCCGCCATCTGGACGCCAAGCCATTCCAGAGCGTGGATATCCTCAAGGGTGGCCGCGCCGCGCTGGAATCGGCCAACCTGGAATTCGGCTTTGCCCTCTCGCCGGACGAAATCGACTATCTGGTCGAGAACTACCAGAAGCTCAATCGCAACCCCAGCGATGCCGAGCTGACCATGTTTGCGCAGGCCAACTCCGAGCACTGCCGCCACAAGATTTTCAATGCCGAATTCATCATCGATGGCGAGCAACAATCGCACTCGCTGTTTGGCATGATCCGCGAAACGCACAAGGCCCATCCGCAAGGCACCGTGGTGGCGTACAACGACAACTCGTCCGTGATTGAAGGTGCCGACATTGGTCGCTTCTTCCCGCAGCCGGGCAGTGCCGAGTACGGTTACAACGATCAGACCACCCACATTCTGATGAAGGTGGAAACCCACAACCACCCGACCGCCATTTCGCCGTTCCCCGGCGCGGCGACGGGCTCGGGCGGCGAGATTCGCGACGAAGGTGCAACCGGTCGTGGCTCCAAGCCCAAAGCTGGTTTGTCTGGCTTCACGGTGTCCAACCTGAATATTCCGGGCGCGCTGCAAGCCTGGGAAACCGAACAGTATGGCAAGCCGGATCGCATTGCTTCGCCGCTGCAGATCATGATTGAAGGCCCGATCGGCGCCGCTGCGTTCAACAACGAATTCGGTCGCCCCAACCTCGCCGGTTATTTCCGTACCTTTGAAGAAAACTGGAATGGCGAGCGCCGTGGTTACCACAAGCCCATCATGCTGGCCGGTGGCCTCGGTAATATCTCCGCCGCGCATATTGGCAAGAACGATATTCCGGATGGCTCGCTGCTGATCCAGTTGGGCGGCCCGGGCATGCTGATTGGTATGGGTGGCGGTGCTGCCAGTTCCATGGCGACTGGTGCCAATGCTGCGGATCTGGATTTTGATTCGGTCCAGCGTGGCAACCCGGAAATCCAGCGCCGTGCGCAAGAGGTTATTGATCGCTGCTGGCAACTGGGTGACAAGAACCCGATTCTGTCGATTCACGACGTGGGCGCGGGCGGTATCTCCAACGCCTTCCCGGAGCTGGTGGACGGCTCGGATCGTGGTGCCGTGTTTGAACTGCGCAAAGTGCCGGTGGAAGAAAGCGGCATGGCGCCGCGTGAAATCTGGTCCAACGAATCGCAAGAGCGTTACGTGCTGGCTATTCCGCCGGAAAGCCTGCTGGCATTCGAAGCCATTTGTGAGCGCGAGCGTTGTCCGTTCGCCGTGGTGGGGCGTGCTACTGCTGAAAAGCGTTTGGTCGTAGCTGATGAACATTACGGCAACAACCCGGTCGACATGCCGATGGACGTGCTGCTGGGCAAGCCGCCCAAGATGACGCGTGACGTGAAGCGTGTGCCGGTGAAGGGCGAGGTGTTTGATTCGTCCACGCTGGAACTGAAAGACGCCGTCTACCGCGTACTGCGTTTGCCGACCGTGGCGAACAAGTCTTTCCTGATCACCATTGGTGACCGTACCGTGGGCGGCATGACCGCGCGTGACCAGATGGTCGGCCCGTGGCAAACCCCGGTGGCTGACGTGGCCGTCACCGCCATGGGTTACAACACCGTGTTGGGCGAAGCCATGAGCATGGGCGAGCGTACGCCGCTGGCGCTGCTCAATGCCCCGGCGTCTGGTCGCATGGCGGTGGGTGAGGCGCTGACCAACCTGGCCGCCGCACAGATTGCTGATCTGGGCGATGTGAAGCTCTCCGCTAACTGGATGGCCGCCGCCGGCCATACCGGTGAAGATGCCAATCTGTATGACACCGTCAAGGCTGTTGGCATGGACCTGTGCCGCGACCTGGGCGTGAGTATTCCGGTGGGTAAAGATTCGCTGTCGATGAAGACAGTCTGGCAAGACGAAGGCCAGAAAAAAGAAGTGATCGCCCCGTTGTCGCTGGTGATCTCTGCCTTTGCGCCGGTCACGGATGTGAAGAAAACCCTCACGCCGCAACTGAAGACTGAGCTGGAAAGTGACCTGATCCTGATCGATCTGGGTGACGGCAAGTGCCGCCTGGGCGGCTCTGCGCTGGCGCAGGTTTACAACCAGGTGGGTCAGTGGGCGCCTGATGTGGTGAGCACTGAACGCCTGAAAGCGTTCTTTGACACCGTGCAAAAGCTCAACCGTGAAGGCCGCATTCTGTCGTACCACGACCGTTCTGACGGTGGCGTGATTACCGCCGTGGCGGAAATGATGTTTGCCAGCCACGTGGGCGTGACACTCGAAATCGACGAACTGTGTATCGAGCGTCGTCGCCGTGGTCGTGAAGAAGACGAACAGACTTCCGCCGAGGGCATTGCCCGTGAAGAAAACGGCCGCGTCATGGGCGTGCTGTTCAACGAAGAACTGGGTGCCGTGCTGCAAGTGAAGCGCAGCGACACCTCTGCCGTTATCGCCGAGTTCTCCAACGCCGGTATCCGCAGCGAACTGCATGTGATCGGTACGCTGAACCATGATGACCGTCTGAAGATCAAGAAACGCAACCGTCTGGTGCTGGACGAGACTCGCGTTGAGCTGCAAAAAGCCTGGTCGGAAACCAGCTTCCAGATCCAGCGTCTGCGGGATAACCCGGCCGGCGCGGATGCCGAATTTGCCCGCATCAGCGACAAGCACGACAAGGGCCTCTTCGCCAAACTGACCTTTGAACCAGCGCAAGACATTGCTGCCCCGTTTATCGCTACCGGCGCACGCCCGGCGATTGCCGTGTTGCGTGAGCAAGGCGTCAATGGTCAGGTGGAAATGGCCGCCGCGTTTGACCGTGCCGGCTTCAAGGCTGTCGACGTGCATATGAGCGACATCATCAGCGGCCGGATTTCACTGGCGGACTTCAAGGGTATTGCCGCTTGCGGCGGGTTCTCTTATGGCGATGTGCTGGGCGCCGGTGAAGGCTGGGCCAAGAGCATCCTCTTTAATGCCCGTGCCCGTGAGCAGTTTGAAAGCTTCTTCCAGCGCGCCGATACCTTTGGCCTTGGCGTGTGTAACGGTTGCCAGATGATGGCCAACCTCTCTGGCATTATTCCGGGCGCTGAAGCGTGGCCGAAATTCACCCGCAACCGTTCCGAGCAGTTCGAAGCGCGGTTGGTGATGGCCGAACTGACCCAGTCACCGTCGCTGTTCTTTGGTGGTATGGCCGGTTCGCAAATTCCGGTGGTGGTCTCGCACGGTGAAGGCTTTGCCAACTACAGCCAGCAGGGCGATATCAACAAGAGCATCGTGGCGATGCGTTATGTCGACAGCCACGGCAAGCCGACCGAAACCTATCCGCTCAACCCCAACGGCAGTCCGCAAGGGATTGCCGGTGTGACGACGGCGGATGGTCGTTTCAGCATCATGATGCCGCACCCGGAACGCGTGTTCCGTACGCTGCAGATGTCGTGGCATCCGGCTGGGTGGGGTGAGGATAGCCCGTGGATGCGGATGTTCCGCAACGCTCGCCACTGGTTGGGGTGAGTGGTCCGGAAATAAA
>JASLES010000316.1 GCA_030151005.1 Silvimonas sp. | reverse complement strand
TCCGAACGATCAATTCATCAATGGCGAAGTCGCCTGCTCCAGCATCACGCCTTCAATCTTCGCCGCCCCCGCCAGTACGCTCACGTACTGTCGTAGCGCCTTGTCCAGCGCCTGGCGTTGCAGGTCTTGCTGTACGCGGTCCGCAATCAGGTCCAGCGGTAACACCTTGCCGGGTTCGCGGCGGTCAATGCGTACAATGTGAAAACCAAACCGGGTGCGGACCAGTTGCGGCCAGAGCCCGACGGACTGATCGGCAAACAGGGTTTGTTCAAACTCAGGCACCGTATCCCCGCGCTGCAGTTGCCCCAGGCTGCCGCCCACTTCGCCAGAAGGGCAGTTAGAGTTCTCCCGCGCGGCGGCTTCAAAGTCTTCAGGGTGGGATTGCACATGGTGCAAAATGGCTTCCGCCCGGCCCAGGAGTGCCTGTACCGGCATGCCTGGCGTCATCTGCAGCAGAATGTGCGAGGCAAAGACGAGTTCGCCCGCAGTGTAGCGACTGATGTGCGCGTGATAGTAGCGTGCCAGTTCTTCCGGCTCTGGCTGGGGTACGTGGACCTCTTGCGCCAGTAGTTGCTCCAGCGCGCCACTCAGATGGGCATCGTCGGCGTCGGCCGCCAGCAAACCCAGGTGCAGGGCGCGCTGACGCAATAATTCTTGCACGGCCGCAGTGGGCAGCGCGGCGTCATCGTCGGCTTCGATGCGGGTTTCGTTGATGGTGGCAAAGGGCATGCTCAACGCTCCAGGCTGCGGCGACGGGTGCGGACGATCTGGTACGGGCGGATCAGATAAAGCACAGAGGCAAATCCGCTCCAGATATGTACCAGCCGGGTAAACGGGAACACCAGGAAAATGGTCAACCCCAGGAAAATATGCGCCTGATACACCCACGGCACACCAATCAACAGATCGGCGTTACCCGGGCGGAAGGTGACGATGCCTTGCACGTACTGCACCAGCACTTCAAAGCTGTAGCCGGGCAGATGGTTGAGCGAGAACACGACCGTCAACAGGCCCAGCGCCAGTTGCAGCCACAAAATCACCAGCACCAGGACGTCAGACGTGCGCGTGTTGGACCAGATGCGCGGGTCGGTAAAGCGCCGGTAAGCCAGCACGGTAATGCCAATCAGGGCAAACACGCCGGCCACGCCACCGGCCACCATCGCCATCATTTCATGCATATGCGGACTCATCAGCGCCAGCACGATGGGCTCGGGCATCAAGAAGCCGACCAGATGCCCAAAGAACACCACCAGCACGCCCAGATGAAACAGCGTGGAACCCAGGCGCAACTGACGTTTGCGCAAAAGTTGGGATGAATCGCTCTCCCACGTGTATTGCTCGCGGTCAAAGCGCACCAGGCTGCCCACAAAAAACATGGCTAGCGCAATGTATGGATAAAAACCGAACAGAAACTGATGCCACCAGGGATCGGTCATGATGAGGCTCCTGATCGGCGCAAGGCCGGTTGCGACATGAACTGGATGGTTTGCGTTACGGGCTCATTTCCACAGCGTTTGCTCTGTTGGCCGAAGGCGGGTTCTTCTTGCCACTCTTTGTCGATATCTTCCGGTTCGGGCGGCGGGGCCGCGTTGGTCCAGTCCAGCCCGGCCTGACGGCCCAGTTGCAGCACGGCTTCTAGCACTGCGGCGTAATCACTGCCCTTGGCCACCAGCGTTTCACCCAGCGGGCGCAGCAGATGGGCGCAGTCGGCAACAAAGGTCTGTGCGGTTTTGGCATCCACACAACTGCAGAATTCCAGCAGTGCGGGCAGATAATCGGGTAACTCGCCGTCTTTCAGATACAGCCCGGCGGTTTCATAGGTCTGCAACAGGTCGACCATGGCCGAGCCCCGATCCCGTGATTCGCCATGCAAGTGTTCAAACAAGTGCAGAGACGTACGCCGGCCGCGATCAAACTGACTGACCCAGGTTTCTTCCAGCTCAAGTTGCTCGCCACCAGAGAGGCGATTACACAGTGGCGTCAGCCGTTCTTTCACCGGTTGATTCAGCAAACGGCTGTTCATCAATACGCCATGGATTTCTGCCAGCGCACTGACCATCTCCGGCGTCGGGTAGGTCAGCAACGCGGCCAGCGCCCGAAGCGGCAAGGCGTGGGAGCCGGTCTCAGTAGTCAATGGTTTTCTCCGGCGAATTTCCGGCAATGGTCTTGAGCGGGAACACCTTTTTGGTGCCCATCTTGCCGCCAAACAAGCTGGTCTCGGTGGTCCCGTCTGAACACCCGTTGCCAAACGAGAACCCGCATTCGCCACGCAGTTGATAGGCGTTTTCTGCGTACTCCCGGTGGGTGGAGGGGATGACGAAACGGTCTTCATAGTTGGCGATGGCCAGATAGCGATGCATGTCCTCCACCTGATTAAGGCTCATGCCCACCTGATCCAGCAATGCCATATCATCCGTGCCTTCCAGCTGGCGCTGGCGAAAGAATGCGCGCATGGCCAGCATGCGTTCCAGCGCAGAAACGACGGGCGCCTCTGCCCCGGCAGTCAACAGATTGGCCAGGTAACGCACCGGAATGCGCAGGCTGTTGACGTCCGGAATATGTCCGTTCACGCCCACTTCGCCTGCATTGGCGCGGGCCTGAATGGGGGAGAGCGGCGGCACGTACCAGACCATGGGCAAGGTGCGGTATTCCGGATGCAGCGGGAAAGCAATCTTCCATTCCACCGCCATTTTGTAGGCCGGGGATTGCCGGGCGGCATCCAGCCAGTTTTCCGGAATGCCATCCTTGCGCGCTTGCTCGCGCACGGCTTCGGAATGCGGATCAAGGAAAATGCCCAACTGTTCTTCGTACAGCGTTTGCGGGTTTTCAGCGCTGGCGGCTTCTTCGATCCGGTCGGCGTCGTACAGCAACACGCCCAGATAACGGATGCGGCCGACGCAGGTTTCCGAGCACACAGTTGGCTGGCCGGCCTCAATGCGCGGGTAGCAGAAGATGCATTTCTCCGCCTTGCCGGACGACCAGTTGTAATAGATCTTCTTGTACGGGCAGCCCGACACGCACATGCGCCAGCCGCGACATTTGTCCTGATCAATCAGCACAATGCCGTCTTCCTCCCGCTTGTAGATGGACCCGGACGGACAGGACGCCACGCATGCCGGGTTCAGACAGTGCTCGCACAGGCGCGGCAGATACATCATGAAGGTGTTTTCAAACTCGCCGTAAATCTCTTTCTGGACCGACTCAAAGTTGTAGTCCTGGCTGCGTTTGGAAAACTCTCCGCCCAGGATTTCTTCCCAGTTCGGGCCCCATTCGATTTTCTCCATGCGCTTGCCGGTGAGGATGGAGATCGGTCGTGCCACCGGCTGGGTTTTCATTTCCGGCGCGGTTTGCAGGTATTCGTAATCGAAGGTGAATGGCTCGTAGTAGTCGTCAATTTCCGGCAGGTTGGGGTTGCCAAACAGGTTGAACAGGATCTGCAACCGGCTGCCTTGTTTGAGCTTGAGCTTGCCGTTGTTCTTGCGCTCCCAGCCGCCTTTCCAGTGTTCCTGGTTCTCCCAGTCTTTGGGGTAACCGACGCCCGGTTTGGTCTCGACGTTGTTGAACCAGGCGTACTCCACGCCCAGCCGGCTGGTCCACACGTTTTTACAGGTGACCGAACAGGTGTGGCAGCCGATGCATTTGTCCAGGTTCAACACCATGGCGATTTGG
>JASLES010000309.1 GCA_030151005.1 Silvimonas sp. | reverse complement strand
GTTGTCCGGCGCAAAGCCGACGGGTTTGTAGCTGGTATCCGGTGTGACACTGACTTTGGTGTCGTTCTTGAAGCGCTTGAGCAGCGCGGCCTCGTTGCGGACTTCCACATCCACCGTGTAGATCAACAGGATGTTGGCTTTTTTGCGGGCATCGTAGCTGCGCAGGTAAATGGAATGGCTGATCAGTTCATCGGCCTTGATCCCCAGCCGGGTCACGATGGCGGCGGGGAGTTCTTCCGGCGTGTGATCCAGGGGCAGTTTGATTTCATTCAGTCGCAGCATACGGTTCAATCCAGACAAAAGTGGCGGCCAGCGCAGCCGCAAGCGCGCAATTGTACCGGATGCCGCGCCCGCACCGGCATTGGGGCGACATGCGATACCGGTCTGGCATTGGGCTTGGTATTTGTCACGCTCGTCACACCAGCGTGTAACTGAACTTTGACCCAACCCCGTGGCCCATTATGATCTTTTGTGTCAGCACGGCTGACGCCGGCATTTCTTCTAAAAAAGGAAAAAAACGATGCTGCGATTGATTGGCAATATTCTGTGGTTTGTTCTGGGTGGCGTGTGGATGGCCATCGGCTGGTGGCTGGCCGGCCTGATCATGCTGATCACCATTGTGGGTATTCCGTGGGCCAAAGCCTGCTTTGTGATTGGTGGTTTTGCCTTGTGGCCGTTTGGCCGGGAAGCAGTCAGCCGCCGCGACGTGAACGGCCGGCACGATATCGGCACCGGCGCACTGGGTTTTCTGGGCAATGTGATCTGGTTTGTGTTTGGCGGTTGGTGGCTGGCCATTGGCCACGTGCTGTGCGCCGCAGCCAACTTCATCACCATCATCGGGATTCCGTTTGGCATTCAGCACCTGAAACTGGCGCTGATTGCGCTGGCCCCCATCGGCCAGACCGTGGTAGAGAAAGACCGCATGTTCTCCATGCGCGGCTAGCACGGGCTCTGCCGCCTGGCGGTGTCATAAACGGGCGCATTGCACGACTCTATGGGTATCGATGCCCCCAAGAGGTTTGCCATGCGTCCGTCTCCGTTTGCCAGTCTTTTTGCCAGCCTTGCGCTGGCGCTGCTGCCTGCCTCTCAGGCTTTGGCTGCTGCCTGCCAGGCGCAAAGTGGCACCCACCGCGCCGCACTGGTGCAGTTGTTTACTTCTGAGGGCTGTTCAGACTGCCCACCCGCCGACACGCGCCTCAATGCGCTGAACACGACGGCCGATGCCCGCATGGGCCCCATCGTGCCGCTGGCGTTTCATGTGAACTATTGGGATGACCAAGGCTGGCGTGACCTGTTTGCTGATCCGGCCTACGGCGAGATGCAGGAATGGATGGTCCACGCCACCGGCGGCCGCGTGGTCTACACCCCCCACTTCTTTATCAATGGCACGCCCTTGCTGGACTGGCGGAGCCGGCTGGACGGGCTGATGAGCCAGAACACCAGCCAGAATGCTCCGGCAGGCTTGTTTGTCAGCGCCACACCGCAACCGGGCAACAAACTGGCGGTGTCGATCAAAGCTTCTGGCCTGAAGCCAGACGCCGTAGTGCAATTGCGGGTGGCGGCGGCAGAAAGCGGCCTGGTCTCACACGTGATTGCCGGGGAGAACAGTGGCGCAACGCTAACCCATGCGCACGTGGTCCGGGCCATGACCGCTGCCATCCCGGTACATAACGACACCCCGGTGCAAACCACGCTGGCCGTGCCGGCAGCCACCGGCAAACAGGTGCGGGTGGTGGCGTGGCTGCAAAACCCGCAAACGGCAGAGGTTATTCAGGCCGTCAGCACCGCCGATTGCACGCGCTGAGGGCGAGCCAGGTCAGGTGGTCGGCGGCTGTTTGCTGAGTTTTTCCAGCAGCAAGGCATATTCCACGGCTTTGCCCCGGAACAAGGACTCATGCACGTTGCCGGCCAGGTTCATCTGCGTCAGCGGCTGCAGCGCAGAGACCGCAACGGCTGGCGCTGTCCCCGCCACCAGTTGTTCATGCGCGGCGGCCATCTGCAACATCACCTCCCGCAGTGCGGCTTTGAACTCGGGCGAGGCACCGGCGTATTCGGCGGCGAAGGTCTTCATCAACTTGCCAAAATCCACCAGAAAATCCAGCACCTGCTGGTGGGTTTTCAAGGTGGTTAGTTGGGGCCGGTAACGTTCCAGATGCCACGGCACCAACGAGTTCAGATCCACCGCCAGCATTTGCACCGCGCCACGATAGGCATTGGCGGATTTTTCCAGCGGCGGCAGCACGTCTTGCTGGCCCTCCAGACTGGCGCGCACGCACGCCGTGGCTGCACCTGTGGCCTGGACCAGCAACTTGCGCGCCTCATGCCCATGATCTGGCGGCAGAATCAGCTTGTGGATGGCAAAACCCAGAAACATCCCCACGATCACACTGAACAGCCGCTGTTCAATCAACTCCATATACGTGCCGGAGTACAGAATCAGCGTCATGGCCACCGTCAGGCTGGTCAGCCGGAAAAACTGCGGCCGCAGCTTGACCAAACCCAGAATCACCACCGGCACCAACACCACGCCCAGCACAAAATGCGGATGCGTCAGCCACAGCACCAGGCACCCCACCGGCACCGCAATCACATTGGTCAGCACGCGCTGATAAAAATAACTCTGCGCCGCATTCACCGAGTTACCCAGGGCCAGCGTCAGCATGGCGGACGTCGCCATGCCAATGGCCACCTCGTTATTGCCATACCAGTACGCCGGGAAATACCCCAGCCACATCGCCAGCGCAAATTTGAGATAACGCGCGTTATCGGTCAGGGAAAAATCGGCCAGGCGGGATTTGA
>JASLES010000282.1 GCA_030151005.1 Silvimonas sp. | reverse complement strand
ACGTACCCAAAAATACTGACGAACTGACACAGACTCCCGGCCAGCACAAACAAGTGCCAGATCCCGTGAAAGTGCTTCACCTTCTCATCAAACAAAAAGAAGATGATCCCCACGGTGTAGATGATGCCGCCAGCGGCCAGCCAGTAAAAACCCACAGCGGGGAGCGCGGCCATAAGGGGTTTGAGCGCGAACACCACCATCCAGCCCATGGCGACATAAATCAGCATGGAGAACAACCGCGTGCGCTTGCCAATCAGCATTTCCTGGATGATGCCGATCACCGCCAGCGCCCAGTTCACGCCAAAGAGCGTCCAGCCCCACGGCCCACGCAAGGTGACGAGGGCAAATGGCGTGTAGCTGCCGGCAATTAACAGGTAAATGGCGCAGTAATCCAGTTTCTGGAATACCGCTTTGGCCTTGCCGCGCAGGCTGTGGTACAGCGTGGAAATGGTGTACAGCAGTACCAGCGTGCTGCCATAGATGGCGGTGCTGACCACCTTCCAGGCATCACTGTGCATGCTGGAATACACAATCAGCAGCACCAGACCTATGGTGGACAAAATGGCACCCGCCAGGTGGCTGTAACCGTTGAACCGTTCTCCGCGATACATGGTTCGACTTGGCCTTTTCATGTTCGGTTGGCGCTAACTTACCCGTTCCCTTCCCGGAAGGGGTGGTATTTATGCGTAGCGCATGACGCAGTTTGGCGATCTGGTAAAAGTTACCGCAAAACAGCGCGTTTTTTACAGTGATTTATCCAAAATAAATATCAGCAAACACCGAATTTGACCAGGATAAAACTACGCCGACAATCAGTTTGACCAAAAACAAAGGGCCCACGCGGGGCCCTTTGTTGGTTTAACGCGCACGGGCTTATTGGCCAGTGAGCTTGTCCAGTGCTTCGCGGTACTTGGCCGCAGTGCGATCAGCCACGTCTTGCGGCAAGGTGGGTGCCGGTGGGGTTTTGTTCCAGCCCACCGATTCCAGCCAGTCACGTACAAATTGTTTGTCATAGCTGGGCGGGTTGCTGCCCGGAGCGTATTGGTCGGCTGGCCAGAAACGGCTGGAATCCGGCGTCAGGGCTTCGTCCATCAGCGTCAGCGTGCCGTTTTCATCCAGGCCAAACTCAAATTTGGTGTCGGCAATGATGATGCCGCGCGTAGCCGCAAATTCAGACGCCGCCTTGTAGAGCTTGATAGCGGTGTCGCGCACTTGCGCGGCCAGATCGGCACCGATCAGTTTTTCTACTTCTTCAAACGAGATCGGCTCGTCATGGTCGCCCACGGCGGCTTTGGTGGATGGCGTGAAGATGGGTTCTGGCAGCTTGTCGGCTTCCACCAGACCGGCGGGCAGGGCAATGCCGCTGACTTTGCCGGTGGCCTTGTAGTCTTTCCAGCCGCCACCAACGATATAACCACGCACCACGGCTTCAACCGGCACGGGCTTGAGACGCTTGCAGACCACGGCGCGGCCTTCTACTTGCGGCAGATCTGCTGCGCTGACCACGTCTTCTGGCTGGTCGCCGGTGAAGTGGTTGGGCACCAGACCGTCAAATTTGGCAAACCAGAAATTGGAGATCGCGGTCAGGATCTTGCCTTTTTCTGGAATCGGCTCGTTGAGGATGACGTCAAACGCAGAGAGCCGGTCTGTGGCGATCATCAACATGCGTTGGTCGTCGATCTCATACAGATCACGCACTTTGCCCGAGTAAATCTTTTTCAGGCTGGTAAGGTTGGTGCTCGTCAGTCCGGTCATGAAAGGCATCCCTGCGCTGGCAAAAATGCGAATTATGCCTGTAACTCTTGCTGTCGGGCAGCGCAGATGCATATCCCGACTGACAAGAGGGTGCGCCGGCGCAAGGTTTGGCGCTGGCAAAACAGCCGCGTAAAATACGCCGCAGATTTTCTATCCAATATTGAGACCCGCCATGTGGCTTGAACCGCAACAATGCCTCGGCTTTCTGGCCGCGGCCATGCTCATTACCGTCTCACCCGGGCCGGATAACCTGATGGTGCTGGGGATCGGTATCTCCCGAGGCCGTAAAAACGGCATGGCGTTTGGTTTGGGGTGCGCGCTGGGTTGCATCAGCCACACCGTGCTGGCCACGCTGGGCATCAGTGCGCTGATTGCCGCCAGCCCGGTTGCGTTTACCACGCTCAAGGTGGCTGGCGGTCTGTATCTGGTCTGGCTGGGTATTCAGGCACTGAAAAGCCGGGGCGGGGCGCAGGTTGCGCAAGAGAGCGCGCTTAAGGATTCGGCGTGGCGGCTGTTTGGCAAAGGTCTGTTTGCCAATGCCATCAACCCGAAGGTCGTGCTGTTTTTTCTGGCCTTCTTGCCGCAGTTTGTCATTGCCAGCCACGGCGGCGTAGCGTTGCAAACGTTGCAACTGGGTTTGATCTTTACCACGCAGGCCGCAGTGCTGTTTGGCTTGCTGGGGTATTTTTCAGGCACGGTAGGGCAGTGGCTGAATCGCCGCCCACGGGCAGGCTTGTGGCTGGATCGCATTGCCGGGACGATCTTTGTCGGGCTGGGGCTCAAGCTGATTATTTCCCGCTAACCACTCACACCAATAAAAAAGGCGCCATGAAGGCGCCTTTTTTGTTGGGTCGGCAGCGACCACGTTACAACATATAGCGCGACAGATTCTCGTCGCCCACCAGCTTGCCTAGCTTGGTATTCACCGCTTCGGCGTCAATTTGCACTGCGCCGGATCTGGCCTCATAAGACAGGTCTTCCAGCAGTTTCTCCATCACGGTAGAGAGCCGGCGCGCGCCGATGTTTTCGGTACGCTCGTTCACGCTCCAGGCAATCTCGGCAATGCGGTGCAAGGCTTCGTCGTTAAACGAAAGCTGCACGCCTTCCGTTGCCAGCAGCGCTTCGTATTGCTTCATCAGGCAGGCATCGGTTTCAGTCAGGATGCGTTTGAAATCATCCACCGACAACGACGACAACTCGACCCGAATCGGAAAGCGCCCTTGCAGTTCCGGGATCAGGTCAGACGGTTTGGCCAGATGGAACGCCCCGGACGCAATGAACAGGATGTGGTCGGTCTTGATCATGCCGTACTTGGTGGTGACAGTGGTGCCTTCCACCAGTGGCAGCAAATCCCGCTGCACGCCCTGGCGGCTGACTTCACCGGCAGCACCCTCGGCCCGACTGGTGACCTTGTCGATCTCGTCGATAAACACAATGCCGTTCTGTTCCACGGCTTTGAGTGCTTCGGCGCGGGCTTCTTCCTCGTTCACGAGCTTGGCGGATTCTTCTTCCACCAACAGTTTCATGGCCTCGGTGATCTTCAGCTTTTTGGTGCTGGTCTTGCCGGCCATCGCGCCTTTGAACATGTCTTGCAACTGGCTGGTGAAATCTTCCATTCCCGGCGGGCCCATGACATCCATGGTCGGCGCAGAAGCCGCGATTTCGATTTCGATTTCCTTCTCGTTCAACTGTCCTTCGCGCAGCATTTTGCGGAATTTCTGGCGCGTTTCCTTGCCCGCATCGTCCAGTTCCGGGTTTGGCGCAAACGGGCCCTTGGGCGGGCGCGGCACCAGCACATCCAGAATACGGTCTTCAGCGGCATCTTCAGCGCGGACACGGTTGCGCGCCATGGCGCGATCCCGTGCACCTTTGACGGCGATCTCGGTCAGATCCCGGATAATGCTGTCGACATCTTTGCCCACGTAGCCCACTTCCGTGAACTTGGTGGCTTCTACCTTGATGAACGGCGCGTCAGCCAGCTTGGCCAGACGACGGGCAATCTCGGTTTTGCCGACACCGGTTGGCCCGATCATCAGGATGTTCTTGGGCGTGATTTCATGGCGCAGCGGCTCGGCCACTTGCTGGCGGCGCCAGCGGTTGCGCAGGGCAATGGCCACAGCCTTTTTGGCTTCTTTCTGGCCGACGATGTGTTTATCCAGCTCATGCACGATTTCGTGCGGGGTCATGGTCGTCATGATGGGGTCCGGTTCCTTGATGCTTCTAACAGGTCTGGATTCAAGGTTCAGGCTGTAGTGGCGTTTTTCAAGGCCGGCTGTACCCTGCGGGAAATGGCAATAAAGCGCATGATGGCGGGCCCGCTGTGGCGATCCAGCCGCCGGGTTCTCCGGTTTATCCTCATGTCGCAAGCTCGCTCCTCTGCTCTGATCTTCTGCCTCTTTATCGTTTACGTGGTCTGGGGCTCAACCTATCTGGCGATCCGGATTGGTCTCACCGGCTTTCCACCACTGATCCTGGCGGCCATCCGCATGACCACCGCCGGTTGCTTGTTGCTGGCCTGGTTCCGCCTGCGCGGCGTAGCGTTGCCCAGCGCGCGCCAATGGCGTAACGGGGTCATCATTGGCGCCATGATGATGAGTGTCGGCAATGGCTTTGTATGCCTGGCAGAACAAAGCGTCTCTTCCGGCCTTGCCGCTTTGCTGGTGGCCAGTGGCCCGGTATTTGCCATTGTGTTTGGCTGGATGTTTGGCACCCGGCCCAAAGTGCTGGAATGGCTGGGTGTGGGCCTGGGGCTGGCCGGGGTGGTGTTGCTGAATCTGGATGCCTCTGCCGCCGCCAGCCCCGGTGGGGTGATCCTGGTCATCATTGCAGCGGCCACCTGGTCTTTTGCCACCATCTTGCAACGCCGGCTGGATATGCCCAAAGGCGGCATGTCGGCTGCGGTCCAGATGCTGGGCGGCGGTGTGGTGTTGTCCATGATGAGTCAGGCATTGGGCGAACACCTGCCCACGCACGTGCCCGCTGCCAGCATTGGCGCGCTGCTGTATCTGATTACGTTTGGCTCCATCGTGGCGTACAGCGCGTTTGTGTATGTCATCAACCATTCCCGCCCGGCGCTGGCCACCAGCTACGCCTATGTGAACCCCGTGGTGGCTGTACTGCTGGGCGCGACCTTTGCCGGGGAGGCGATCAGCCTGCCGCTGCTGGGTGGGATGGCGGTCATTTTGGGGGGCGTGGCGTTGATTGTGTGGGCGCATGCCAGGAAGTAAGCAGAAGATCCCCGGCAGGATTGGCAGTTGCAGTTGCAGTTGCAGTTGCAGTTGCAGTTGCAGTTGCAGTTGCTGTTGCTGTTGCTGTTGCTGTTGCTGTTGTAGTTGGGGTTGTCTTTGAATTTTCTCCCCGTTAAAGCCCAGCCTGGCGGCCCTCCGGGCGTCCCTAAGTCGGTAGGGAGCCAGGGGTCTCCCCCCCTCCATAGGCGCTGGGCGTTAACGGGGGGAAAATTCAAAGAAAAACCCAACAACAACAGCAACAGCAACAGCAACA
>JASLES010000498.1 GCA_030151005.1 Silvimonas sp. | reverse complement strand
CTACGCCATTGGCGACGTCACGGATCGCCTTAACCTCACGCCCGTGGCGATCCGTGAAGGCCAGGCCTTTGCAGATCGTCTGTACGGCGGCATGACCGTGCCGGATTTTGACTACGAAATGGTCCCCACTGCCGTGTTCTCCACGCCGGAAATTGGCACGGTCGGCCTGCCCGAGCACAGCGCTCGCCAGCGCTATCCGCAACTGAAAGTGCTCAAGAGCAAATTCCGGGCAATGACCCAGTTGTTTGGCGGGCTGGAAGATCAGGTCTTCATCAAGGTGCTGATTGATGCGCCGACCGACAAGGTCGTCGGCCTGCATTTGTCAGGCGAAGGCGTGGCAGAAATGGCGCAACTGGTGGGCGTGGCGCTGACCGCCAATGCGACATGGAGCCAGTTCCGGCAGACGGTGGCACTGCACCCGACGGTAGCGGAAGAGATTGTGACGCTGAAGGGGTGATGCGGTGTGGGTGGTGTGCAAGTCCAGGCCTATACGACACAACCATCATTTCACGCACACCACCACTTTCTCACTCACATATCCAGCACCACCCGATACCGCGCCTTGCCATCTCGCAAATGCTGCAGAGCGTCGTTGATCTGCGCCACCGGGTAGTGCTCTACCATCGGCACAATGCCGTGGCGGGCGCAGAAGGCCAGCATGTCCGCAATCACCGCTGGCGATCCGGTGGGTGAACCAGAGACATCCATCTGCTTGAGCAAAAGGGTGAACACCGTCAGCGGTACCGGCTCTGGCACCGCGCCGACAAAATGCAGCCGGCCTTGCGGCGCCAGGGTATTGATAATGGCGTCCCAATCCAGTTTGACGTTGGCGGTGACCAGCAGAAAATCCAGCGAACTGGCTGCCGCCTTGAGTTCAGCCGGATCAGTACTCACCACCACATGATGCGCGCCCAGTTTGCGGGCTTCTTCATGTTTGCGCGCTGACGAGGTAAACGCCGTTACCTCGCAACCCCAGGCGCTCATGAAACGGATCGCCATATGCCCCAGACCGCCAATACCAATCACGCCCACGCGGCTGGTCGGTTTGACGTTGTGGACCACCAGCGGCGCAAATACGGTGATGCCGCCGCAAAACAGCGGGCCAGCCGCGCCGGGGTCAATCCCCTCCGGCAACGCAATTGCCCAGGCCCAATGTGCGCGAATGCGGTCTGCAAAAGCGCCATGGCGTCCCACAATGGTCGGCTGCACCTCGTTACACAAATGCTGATTGCCACCGATACACGAATGGCAGTGCATGCAACTCCCCCGGTTCCAGCCTACGCCAACGCGCTGGCCAATCGTCAGACCTTTGGCCTGTGAACCCAGTTTGACCACGCGACCCACCGCTTCATGGCCCGGCACAAACGGATAGGTGGTCATGCCCCAATCGTTGTCGATCATGGAGACATCTGAGTGACAGATGCCGCAGTAGTCCACTTCGACTTCCACCTCGTCATCAGCCAGCGCGCCAGCATCAAAGTCCAGTTTTTGCAGTGCTGCGCCGGCGGACGGTGCTGCCCAGCCGTGAAAGGTGTTATCGGTTGCCATGATCTGCCTCCAGTGGATGGTCATCCCGCACTGTAGGCAGAGGTACGCGCTTTAGCCAGGCGTTTTATGTGTCGCGCGCAAATCCGCGTTTTTGCACTTTTTATGGGTCGGTGCCTGTTTTTTTACGCGGTGTTTATATGCCGTTTCATACAGTGGCAATGCCGGTGGGTCATCGCCCTCCGGCCACCACACAGGAAAACATCATGTCTTCACTGGCTGATTTATGTCCGCCCTCCAGCATCTTGCTGAATGTTCCGGCCCGTACGGTTGATGAACTGTTTGAACACGCGGCATGTTTTGCCGAACACCATTACGCCCTGCCTGCCAGCGCCGTGCTGCAAAAGATGCTGGATCGCGAGCGCCTTGGCACCACGGCGCTGGGGCGTGGCGTGGCCATTCCCCATGCCCGCATTGACGGGCTGGATTACCCCATCATGATTTACATCCGGCCGACTTTACCGCTGGATGCTGATACGCCCGATGGCAAAGGCTTGAGTGAATTCATCTTCTTGCTCATGCCGGCCAAAGCCTGCCAGCAACATCTGCAAGCGCTGGCTGATGTGGCCGCTGCCTTGCATCTGCGGGATTTTCGCCAGGCCTTGCGAGAAGCGCGCACGCAAACCGCGGTGCATCGGGTTCTGGCCACTGCTCCGGTACATTTGTCGCTGCAACGGCATGGCTTGCTGGAGAACGCGTCATGAGTTCACTGCGCTACCCAGGTCAGTTTGCCCTGCCCCAACAGCCCGGACCCTCAGCGGACGAACCGGCGCCGGCAAGCAGCGCCAGCGACATCCATGATTTACCTGGCATGCGCCGCTGGCTGCGCTATACCACCGCGTACTTTGAAGACCGCGCGGTCATCTTTGGTAGTGACTTTCTGGTTCATCGCCAGCGCGTTGTGCGCTTCTAGATTTGCCCACTTGAGTTGGTCGCTGCCTGCCACGAATTTCGCCTGGCGGGCAGCGAATCTTTTCCGGCATCGGCGATCATACCTACATCTGGCTGACACCAAATATTCAATCGCGGAAAACACACTGTTTTTTTTCGCAATTTATCTGTATTTCATAAAAAGTAGCATGTTGAAAGTCTGATTCTGACGGTATAGTCAATGGATATATAAGGGTTTTACCGGACTGAAGCCCGGTCAGGATTTTCCTGTGTAACGGGAATCCGCGGCATCCAGTCTGGTCTGAACCACCATTACACGTTAGTCAGAGGTTCTGCCCGCATGCCCCACCCCTCCTGCAAGGCCCCATCTTTCACCGCACTGGCAGGTTTCACGCTGGTTGAACTGATTGTGACCATGGCGATTGTGGCTATCCTGACCGCCATTGCAGTGCCGATCTATGGCAGCTATGTCATTAAAAGTCACGTGAAGGGCGCGGGTGCGGATCTGGTGGCGCTGGCTTTGATCATGGAAAACCAGCACCAGCTGACACTGAACTACGCCTCGGCCAGCAGTATTTCGTCCAGCACCACCGGTTTCGCCGCCTTTGGCCCGGCCGAAGGTGCCATGTTTACCTATTACTCGTCGGTCTCTAGCGCAACCCCACAGGCGTATACGCTGACCGCCGTCGGCCAGTCCGGCAAACCGGTCTCGGGTTG
>JASLES010000261.1 GCA_030151005.1 Silvimonas sp. | reverse complement strand
CTGATCGGCTTTGCCGGCCCGCGCGTGATTGAGCAAACCGTGCGCGAAACGCTGCCGGAAGGCTTCCAGCGCTCCGAATTCCTGCTGCAAAAGGGCGCCATCGACATGATCGTTGACCGCCGTGAACTGCGTCAGAAAATTGCCTCGCTGGTGACGTTGTTCTCCCGCCAGCCCGCTGTTACCCAGGCTGGTTAGTCGTTAATGCCGCTTTTTGATGCCGATACTCTGGCCGGATGGTTGCAGCACCTTGAGGCGCTGCATCCTTCGGCCATCGATATGGGTCTGGCGCGCGTTGCCACTGTGCGCGACGCGCTGGGTCTCTCGCCTTCCTTCCCCGTGCTGACGGTTGCCGGTACCAATGGCAAGGGCTCTGTCTGCGCCATGCTGTCGAGCATGTTCCGTGCTGCGGGCTACAAGGTGGGCACGTATACCTCACCGCATCTGATTGATTACAACGAGCGCGTGCGCATCAATATGCAGCCGGCCGCTGATGCTGATCTGGTGGCAAGTTTCCGTGCTATTGAAGCTGCCCGTGGTGACACCACGCTGACGTACTTCGAGTTCGGTACGCTGGCTGCCATGCGTCAATTCATTGATGCCGGCGTCGATGTCGCCATTATGGAAGTCGGCCTTGGTGGCCGGCTGGATGCGGTAAACGTGTTTGATCCGGATGTCGCTGGCGTGGTCAGTGTGGATCTGGATCACCAGTCTTATCTGGGTGATACCCGTGAAGCAATCGGCGCTGAAAAGGCCGGGATCTTCCGTGCTGGCAAGCCGGCATTGTGCGCTGATCCGAATCCGCCGCAATCGGTCATTGATGTCGCAGCCAACGTGGGTGCGCCATTGCAGTTGGTTGGCCGTGACTTTGGCTTCATGAAAGAAGGCGAGGGTAATCAGTGGATGTTCTGGGGTGCCCAGGGCAAACACCACGCTCTGCCGATTCCGGCGCTGCGCGGCGCTTATCAGATGGGCAATGCAACACTCGCCATCGCCATGCTTGATGAAATGCGGTCAAAGTTGCCGGTAGGCATTGGTGATATCAAGCGTGGATTACTTGAGGTGGAGTGGCCAGCGCGCTGTCAGGTCTTGCCCGGCCGCCCGCAAACCGTACTGGATGTCGCGCACAACCCCCACGCAGCCCGGGCCTTGCGCCAGGCGCTGGATCAAATGGGTTATGCCGCCAAAACGCATGCCGTGTTCGGCGCAATGAGCGATAAGGATATTGCCGGTGTGGTGAGCGCCCTTGCTGACCGCATTGATCACTGGTATCTGGCGACGCCGCAACTGCCGCGTGCTGCCAGTGTGGATCAGTTGCAGGCCGCAGTACTGCAGGCTGCACCCCAGGCACGCACTAGCGCATATGGCAGTGTGGAACAAGCCTGGAAAGCAGCCTGTGAGCAGGCGGCCGAAACTGATAGAATCCTTGTCTTTGGTTCCTTCTACACTGTCGCGGAAGTGATGACTGCACAGCATGGCAATGGCTCGAGATAATATCCCGGACGAACTCCAGCACCTGCGCAAGCGCGCCCGCCGCCGTCTTGTCGGTGCGGTTGCCCTGGTCCTGTTTTCACTCACTGTCTTGTGGACAGTGCTCGATTCGCAGCCGCCAGCCAATCTGGCGGCTCAGCATCCGGTAGAAATCATCGCCAGTGCGCCTAGCGCTGGCAATGCTTCTGCCGTAGCGATGTCTTCCACCGTCACGCCGGATGGCAGTGTGACTTCCGCCGCTCAGCCAGACGGGCTGACCCCGGCGACAGTCACCGCAACGCCAGCGCCAGTGGTGGCCGCCAATACGGCGCCCGCACCGATTGCCGCGGTCAAGCCGGCGGATGAAACAACGCATGCGCCGCAATCCTTGCCCGGCAAGTTGCAACGCGTGCAGGGTGACGAGGCGCCAGCGCCCAAGCCACACGCCACGCCAACACCTGCGCCGGAAAAACCGGCCCAGGCCAAACCCAAGCTGGCCGAAGCCAAACCGACTCCCAAGCCCAAAGCCACGCCTGATCCTGAAGCCATCCTGAACGGGACGGCAGACAATGGTGGCGCAGCAGCTCCGGCGGCAGAAAAAACAGCAGACAACACCCCGCGCCATTACGTGCAACTGGGTGCCTTTGGCAATGCGGACAAGGCACATGAAGTGGTGGGTAAGCTCAAGGCTGCAGGCTTGCCGGCCTACTCGGAAAAAGTCACAACTTCTACCGGTACGCTGACCCGTGTGCGGGTTGGACCGGTGGTCTCCTCCGAAGCATATAGCGTGGCCAAAAAGCTCAGTTCCATGGGCTATCAAGGTCAGGTGGTGAGCAAATAAACCAGACATGAGAACCATGAAACCCATGCGCGCCGAAGTCATGACGAGCGGGAGCAGACCGTGACTGGGTTCGATTACATCGTACTCGGCATTCTGGGCTTATCCATTCTGCTTTCCGTCATGCGCGGGCTGGTGCAGGAGATCATGGCGCTGGCCGGTTGGGCCATCTCTGCCTGGGTGGCCTTTCATTATTCGACATTGACCACACCTTATATGCCACAAGCCATTCCCTCTGCGGAGTTGCGCTATCTGGCGGCGGTGGTTTTGCTGTTTTTTGCATCCTGGATTGTGTGTTCCTTGCTGCGTCTGACGCTGGCCCAGTTTCTCAAAGTTACTGGTCTGCGTCCGCTGGATCGTTTACTGGGGGCGGTATTCGGTGTGGCGCGTGGTTTTCTGTTTACGTTGATGATCGTGTTGATTGCCGGTCTGACCGATGTGCCCAGAAGTCCGCTTTGGCGCAATGCCATGTTCAGCCCGTTATTTGAGCAAGCAGCCGTCATGGCGTTGCCCTGGTTACCCCAGGACCTCGCCCGGCACATTCATTACGACTGAAGTCCGGTGAACAGGACAGGTCGCTTTAAAACTGGTCGTGGTATTGCACGTTTCGAGAGGCATTCAGCATGTGTGGCATTCTGGGCATAGTCGCCAAAACTCCAGTCAACCAGTTGTTGTACGACGGCTTGCTGGTTCTACAGCACCGTGGTCAGGACGCGGCCGGGATCGTCACCGCTGAAGAGCAGCGACTGCATATGCACAAAGGCCAGGGCCTTGTGCGCGATGTGTTTCGCACACGCAACATGCGCTCACTCTGGGGCAATACCGGTATTGGTCACGTGCGTTACCCGACTGCGGGCTCGGCTTCCAGTCTTGCGGAGTCGCAACCGTTTTACGTCAACAGCCCGTTCGGGATTGTGCTGGCCCACAATGGCAACCTGACCAACGACGCCAAGCTCAAAGACGAGATGTACCGCACCGATCTGCGGCACATCAACACCAATTCTGATTCCGAAGCCTTGCTGAACGTATTTGCGCACGAACTGCAAAACCGTGCCCAAGGCTTCAAACTTAACGCCGACATCATTTTTGAAGCGGTCGCCGCCGTACACAAGCGTGTGAAAGGCGCATATGCCGTCGTCGCCATCATTGCCGGTTACGGCCTTGTGGCATTCCGCGACCCACATGGTATTCGCCCGCTGACCATTGGCTCGCACGAGACCGAAGCGGGTACGGAGTACCTGGTGGCGTCCGAGTCTGTTGCGCTCGACACCCTTGGTTTCAAGCGCATGCGGGATATCGACCCCGGTGAAGCAGTTTATATTTCGTTTGCCGGCGAGTTGTCCAACCGCCAGTGCCACCCGACGCCCAATCTCGTGCCGTGTATTTTCGAGCATGTGTACTTTGCGCGCCCGGATAGCGTGATTGATGGTATTTCGGTCTACGAAGCGCGCCTGAAGATGGGGGATTACCTGGCAGAGCGTGTGCAAAAGGTGATTCCGGATCTGGATATCGACGTGGTCATTCCTATTCCGGATACCAGCCGTGCCTCGGCGTTGCAACTGGCCATCAAACTGAACCTGCCGTATCGCGAAGGCTTTATCAAGAACCGCTATATCGGTCGCACCTTCATTATGCCAGGCCAGGCTTCACGCAAAAAATCGGTACGCCAGAAGCTCAACCCCATCGGCGTGGAATTTGCCGGTCGCAGCGTGCTGCTGGTTGATGACTCCATCGTGCGCGGCACCACTTCCAAAGAAATTGTGCAGATGGCCCGCGAAGCCGGCGCCCGCAAGGTATACCTGGCGTCCGCCGCGCCACCGGTCAAGTTCCCGCATGTGTACGGCATTGATATGCCCACCCGCGCCGAACTGATTGCCACTGACCGTACCGACCAGCAAATTGCCGAAGAAGTTGGCGCTGATGCCGTGATCTACCAGGATCTGAATGATTTGATCTCTGCCTGTCGCGAAGCCAGCGGTGGCCGTATTCAGGAATTTGAAACGTCTTGTTTTGACGGCAAGTACATCACCGGCGATATCACCGACGATTACCTGGATCAACTGGAAGCCAAGCGTCTGTCGCCGCTGTCGACCAAAAGCAGCGATAGCGCCCTGCACGATCTGAATATCGGCATTGCCGAGCAAAATCTCGTCTGACAGAGCAGGTTGCCAGATTAACCAGGAGTACAAAAGGGGAGCGATTTGCGCCCCTTTTGTTTCTGTGCCGTTTGCGCGTCATCAGGCACAATTCAAGAAGACACAAGAACTGATAAGGGCTTTTCATGGCTGACCTTGATTACAGCAAATTGCACCCCGACACGCTGGCAGTGCGCGCCGGCACAGAACGCACGCACTTTGGCGAACACTCGGACGCCATGTTCCTGACCTCCAGCTTTGTCGTAGGCAGTGCCGAAGAAGCGCAACTGAAGTTCACCGG
>JASLES010000254.1 GCA_030151005.1 Silvimonas sp. | reverse complement strand
CGTCGTCTTTTTTGTCATTGCCCTGATCGCTGCATTGCTCGGTTTTACCGGCATTGCTGCGGGCGCCGCGGACATTGCCCGCATTTTGTTCTTCCTGTTTATCGTCATTTTTCTGGTCAGTGTGGTGTTGGGTTTCCTGCGTGGCTGGTAGCACCGCCCGCTTGATCCCTTGATGTCAGCTGTACCCGTTTGAACCTGTTTTCCCCTCCCTGCTCTACTTCGGCAACCGGATTTCCTGTCATGGGTTATCCGGTTTTTTTTGCGCCTGGCAGGCTGCCGGTTTACAGCAGTTTGTTCACCAGAAAAGCGGGGCAGCCAGTTGCGCACGTGCGGCCAGGGTGCGTCGGCAAACCAGGCCTTATCGACATGCGCAAACTGCCGCACAAACGGCAGGATTGCCATATCCACCAGTCCGGCCCGTGCGCCAGCCAGCCAGGGTTGGCCCGCCAGCCGCTCTTCCAGCGCCTGTAAAAACACTTCACCCTGTTGGCGATAGTGGCCCTGATCGTGCTCAGGATAACGCTCCGGATACTTGTAACGATCCAGCGCGTGTTTGAATTCGCCATCATTGCGGGCTACCAGCAACTGGGCATCTGCATCCCAGCCCGTACCGGACAGCCAGCCCTGCGGATCGTGCTCGCCCAGCGCCCACAGCATGATATCCAGGCTCTGTTCCAGTACCTCCCCTGTGGCCAGCTGCAGCACCGGCACGGTGCCTTTGGGCGAGATCTGCAGCATGGCGGCGGGTTTGTCGCGCAGGCTCACCTCATGATGCAGGACAGGCATCTGGCTCACGGCCAGCGCCAGCCGGGCGCGGATGGCGTAGGGGCAACGGCGGAAGGTGTAAAGGATGGCGGGCACAGTAGAGATCAGGCACAAGTAAACCGCCATTATCCTGCGCTCACAAAGCAAAACGCCAGCGCAAGGCACTGGCGTTTTTAAATGGCTGGAGAGGATGGTCCGGGCAAACAACGCCCTGGTTTACTGACCCTTCACCGTGGTGTTGTCGACAATCGAGCCGACGCCATCTACACCGGAAACGACCGATTTGATCTCAGTGTGCTTGGCCTGGCTGTTGATCTCGCCAGACAGCGTCACTACGCCGGCGTTAGTCGTCACATTCAGCGCCAGCGTATTCAGGCCGGCATCTTTGGCCAGCGCAGCTTTGACGCGGGTGGTGACCGTGGCATCGTCCAGCTTGGCGCCCGCCTTGGCAGAAGAGTCTGCCAGCGCGTCTTTGGCACTGGAGGCTGCAGCGGCCATGTCGGACGCGGCATCTTGCAACTTGGCGGAAGCAGAGTCGCTGGCGCCTGATTGCTCTGTGGTCACCGGCGAATCCGGGGTTGAGGCGGTCATTGCTGCAGAAGAGGCCACACTGGATGCCGACAACGGCTCAGTGTCTTCATGCTTCTGGCAACCGGCCAGAGCGCCCATGGCAAGTACGGACGCGATCAGGATGGACATCGGGATACGCTGGGTGGGCATTGGGATAACTCCTTTGCTTAAGAAGCGCGATGGACAAACAGATGAGAAGGCGGGGCCGGCTAATGCCAGGCTGGGACATCAGCGCCGTTCAATGAAACAGCAAATAAAACAGCAGCATCAGAGAGAACGGAACCCCCAGAAACCACGCAACAAGATATTTGGCCATCGTCGTCACCTTGATGTTTTTGCTCGGTGATTACACTTTACGGCCGTGGCGTGCTGCGCACTGTCCCTTAGTCCCTGATTGCCCTGTAGGGGCCAGATGGTGCGTTTGTGGGGGTTGTCTGACAGACCCCCGCCAGCGCCGTCAGCCAGCACCAGCGGGATCAACGTGTCATTCAGGACGCTGCTCAGGCAGGCAGATCGGGCAGGCGTGGCCGCACGTTCTCGATGGTCTGCACGGCCTCGTTAAAGTGCATGGATTTGTCAAAAAAGTGTTCGACACCCAACATGCGCGCGCGCCTCTCGTACAGGCTGAAGGCGTGGTTGGTTAGCACCACGCGCACCGGCGGGTTGAGTTCGTTGTTCTTGATGTAAGAGAGCACGTCAAAACCTGTACCCTCAAGCAGTTCAAGATCAATCACCGCCAGATCAAAACGCTGCTGTTTCAGCGCGCTGATGGCATCGTTGGCCGTGGCAGCAAATGCGGTAAACACCACATGGCCGCTGGCAGACAGCGCCTCGACCAGCGCTTCGCGGATCAACACGGAGTCTTCGACCAGCAAAGCGGTGACCACCGGCGCGGTGCCGGTTTCGGCGGGTGGAGAGGTCAGTTCTGTACTCATGATCTGTTCCGACAGCTTGATTCGTTGTTCTGGCGGCATCCGGCAGCATGGTTGTTGCCGGCCTGATTGTTCTCAATGCAGCGGGCCACAAAGCGCCGCCTGCCGCCGTCGTCAGATCGAAATGACCCTGGTTGGACTTTCAACGCGTTCCCCTTTAGCGCTGTTTGGCCTTAGTTGATCAGTTCATTCTTGATCGCGTAATAGGTCAGATCCGCGTTGGTTTTCAAATTCATTTTTTCCAGCACCCGCGCGCGGTAGGTGCTGACGGTTTTCACACTCAGGAACAACTCGTTGGCAATATCCGTCGGGGACTTGCCACTGGCCAGTTTGTAGAACACCTGGAACTCACGCTCGGAAAGCATCTCGTGCATGCGCTTGTCGCTGGGTTTGATCAACTCATTGGCCAGCAAATCCGCCAGTTCTACCGATACATAGCGGCGGCCGTTGCAGATGGTACGAATGGCCTTGATGATCTCGGAAGGGTCTGCGTCTTTGGACAAATATCCCCGGCAACCAGAGCGGATCAGATTCAGTGCGTACAATTCTTCGGCATAGCCGGACAAAATCAGTACCGCCAGTTCCGGTTTGATGCGCTGCATGTCCCTGAGGGTATCCACGCCGTTTTTATCGGGCATGGAAATATCCAGCAAGACAATATCGAAATCCTGTTTGCGGATGAGTTGCAGCGCCTCCATACCGGATGCTGCTTCCGCGGTCACTTCCAGATCATCCTCAAGCTCGATCAGTGAGCGCATACCCGATCTGACAATGCCGTGGTCATCCACCAGCAAAATGCGTCGTTTATTCGTGCTGTTCACCATGTTGTTCCTTGGGAGCAATGCCTTAACCGCTCCACTGCCTCTCTATCTGGATAACGGATTATCAGCTGGTTTTGACCAGCCAGTCTGAAAGTTCATCGGCGTGTTCTTCTTCCACCGCCAGAATATCTTCCAGCAAGCGCCGGGTAGTCGGGTCTTTATCAGCAATGAAACGCACCAGTTCACGGTACACATCAATGGCAATACGCTCGGCGACCAGGTTCTCCCGGATCATTTCGGGCAGCGTGTTGACCTCGGCGTAATCCGAATGGGCACGCTCTGCCAGCCCCTTGGGCGAGAAATCAGGCTTGCCGCCCAATTGCACAATGCGTGCAGCCAGCTTGTCGGCGTGTTCCAGTTCTTCTGTCGCGTGAACGGCAAACTCTGCCGCAATGGCTTCAGACTGGATGCCCTTGGCCACATAGTGATGCAGCTTGTAGCGCAAAACGCAAACCAGTTCTGTGGCCAGCGCTTCATTAAGCAAGCGGATCACCGTGGCAACGTCGCCTGTGTAAGAAGATGTCTGGGCGCCGTCGAGCACATCCTTGCGCGCCTTTTCCCGGATCTCGCCGATATCGAGCACAAAATCATCGGTATGGGACATGATGGACTCCAAAGCATGGCGCGACCGCGGGCGGCGACCTGCGCGCTGTGGTGTAAAATGGTGTTACCTGACAAGGCTGCCTGATGGCATGCAAAGATCAGTGGTGTTGAAACCCACTATAGGCACCTTGCCTGCCCCCCCGTATGCGGACGCCACTGAAGGTGTTGTCGGCTTATTCCTACAAGGCAAACGGTAACGCGCGGGCGGGTGCAATGCGGCGGCCAGGGCATGATTCATGCCTGGTTCGCGTACTGGAGTTCACAGATCACATGAAGAAAATGCTGCGTAATCTGCCCGGCATCCTCATGACGCTGGGTTGGCGTTTGCAAGCCGGGCTGGCCCTGGCCGTATTGCTGCCGGTGGTGGCGGCGGTGCTGTGCGATACCTGGATTGGCCAGGCGGAAGAAGACAATGCCAGCATCGTGGCCACGCATCAGCGCATCCTGGCATTCCAGGACTTGCGCAGCCTGTTGCTGGAGGCGGAATCCGCCCAGCGCGGTTTCCTGGTCAATGGGGATCTGCAATACCAGATGAGTTATGACCAAACCGTCCCCAGAATCCGCGCGCTGGCAGGACAACTGGTGGATCGGTATGCGGAAGTACCGCGCAATGGCCCACCGCGTGACGCACGCAAAGTCCAGCAATTGTCGGTCGAGATTGGCGAAAAACTGGCCGAAATGGATATCGGCGTCGGCTACGCCCGCAATGGTGATCTGGAGCGCGGGCGTGAACTGGTCAATACCAACCGCGGTTTTGAACTGGCTGCGTCAATTGGCCGCCGCATCGACGACCTGCTGAACAATGAACACAAGATTCTCGAGGCCGAGCGCAGTGCGCGGCTGCGCGTCGTGCTGTATGTGCGCCTGGCAGTGGCGGCGGCCTGGGTGCTGGTATTGATCCTCAATCTGGGCTTGTTACTGCTGTTTTCCAGCCTGCTGGCGCAAAAGAGCCGTCAG
>JASLES010000174.1 GCA_030151005.1 Silvimonas sp. | reverse complement strand
GGCTTGTACATTTCCGGCATGCCCGGGCCACCACGCGGACCTTCATAGCGCAAAACCAGGGCGCTACCCGGTTTGATCTGGCCGGACATGATGGCGTCGATGGATTCTTGCTCGCTGTTGAACACCACGGCCGGGCCGCTGAACTGCATCAGGTTTTCCGGCACGGCAGCGGGTTTGACCACGCAGCCAAGCGGAGAAATATTGCCGTGTAGTACGGCGACGCCGGCTTCATGCCGGACCGGGTTGTCGAGTGGATGAACAACCGCCGGGCGCGAGGTCGGTTTGCCTGCTGCAAGCAGCGCTGCTTTGGTTTGTCCGCACACGGTGAGGGTATTGAGGTCGTACAGGGATTGCAGTTCATGCTCAACGGCAGGCACGCCGCCGGCTTCCCAGAAGTCGATCATGTCGTGTTCTGACGCCGGGTAAAGTGCGGCCAGCAGCGGCACCTGATGGCTGAGTTCATCAAATGCCGATAGCGGCAGTGGCCCCAGTTCAGCCTCATCATGGATGGCTTGCAGATGCAGGATGGCGTTGGTGGACCCGCCGGTCGCCAGCAAGAACGCCATGGCATTGCGGATCGATGCCGGGGTGATGATCTGCCGGGCAGTGATGCCATTGCGCACCAGATCAACAATCGTGCGGCCTGATTGTTCTGCCGCTACGCGCCGTTCCGGATGCGTGGCGGGAATGACGGCGCTGCCTGGCAGGCTCATACCCAGGGCTTCGGCCAGGCAGCACATGGTGTTGGCAGTGCCATACATGGTGCAAGAACCGGGACCGGGCTCGGCGATGTCTTCAATATGGCGGAATTCGGCTTCGGTGATCTGGCCGCGTTTTTTCCAGCCGATCGCCTCGGTCACAATATTGCCGTCCCAATGCTTGCCCTTGTATTGGGCGGGGTACATCGGTCCGCCATTGACCAGAATGGCAGGCACATCCAGCCGCGCTGCGGCCATCAGCATGGCCGGCACGATCTTGTCGCACGAACCCAGCATGACCATGCCGTCAAACCGGTGCGCCCGCATCATCACTTCAATAGACGCGGTAATGACTTCCCGGGCGGCCAGCACGTAGCGCATGCCCAGATGACCTTCAGCAATGCCGTCACACGGGGCAATGGTGCCAAAGACCATGCCAACGCCACCTGCGTCGGTAATACCTTTCAGGACTTTCTCCGTCAGTTCATTCAGATTGACGTGTCCGGCAGTGGCGTTGGTATAGCTGTTGACGACGGCGATTACGGGTTTGCGCAATTGCTCATCGGTGTGACCCATGGATTTGTACAGCGCGCGTTTCAGTGCGCCGTCATCACCTTCCAGTATCGGGTTGAAATGATTGCTGCAACCTTGGCATCCGCTCATGGTGAAACTCCTTTGTGGGGGGGGCTGTGAGCAATGCCGGGACTCCGGCCTGCCCACAGTTGTTGTTGGAAAATGCAGGATCAGACTGTTCTGGTTGGGTTGGCCAGGTGCTTGGGCAGGGCCAGAATCAAGGGCGCACAGAGCAGCAACATGCCGGCGAGGATGTACAAACCGGTGTCGGTGCGGCCGGTCTGGTCTTTCAGCCAGCCCAGTACGGTCGGGCCAAAAAAGCCGGCCAGGTTGCCCACTGAGTTCACGAGCGCGATCCCCGCGGCGGCGGCGGTGTGCGACAACATGGCCCCAGGCAGACTGATGTAGGTGGGGATCAGCGCCAGCGTGCCGCACATGGCCAGGCTGACCCATGCCAGCATCCAGCCGGTAGAACCGCTGCACCAGGCGCTCAGCGCCAGCCCGATGCTGCCGATGATGGCGGGAATAGCGATATGCCAGCGGCGCTCGCGCTGTTGATCCGAATGGCGGCTGTTCCAGACCATGGCGATGGCCCCGAACACATAGGGCACGGCGGTCAGCAAGCCGATATGCAGATCGTTTTTGATGCCCGAACTCTTGATGATCGAGGGCAGCCAGAAATTGATGCCGTAATAGCCAATGTTGAAACTGAAGAAGATGAGCGCCAGCAACCAGACATAACGGTTACGGAACATGTCGCTCAAGCGCTGATCCGATTGCACGCGGCTGCCCTGGTCACGCGCCAGGTTATCGATGACGAGCGCTTTTTCTTGTGCAGTCAGCCACGTGGCGTCTTCAACTCTGTTATCCAGATAACGCAGCACCACAAAGGCCAATACAAAGGAGGGGATGGCTTCTACCAAAAACAGGTACTGCCAGTTATGCAGACCGCCCACGCCTTCAAACAACTTGAGGATCAAGCCGGACAACGGACTACCCACAATGGTGGAGAGTGGTGTGACCAGGATAAATAGCCCCAATACCTGTGCCGAACGCCAGGAGGGGAACCAGTAGGTAAAGTAAAAAACAATGCCTGGAAAGAAGCCCGCTTCTGCTGCGCCAAGCAAAAAGCGCAATGCGTAGAACTGGGTGGGCGTTTTGACAAACATCATCAGGGCAGACAAAACCGCCCAACTGACCATGATGCGGGCAATCCAGAAACGGGGCCCAAAGCGTTGCATGAGCAAGTTGCTGGGGACTTCAAACAGAAAATAGCCAACAAAGAAAATGCCCGCGCCAAGGCCATAAACGGTATCGCTGAAATTGAGCGCGTCTTGCATATGCAATTTGGCGAAGCTGATATTGACCCGATCCAGATACGCAAAGAAATAACAAAGGATCAGAAACGGCACGAGTCGCCGGGTGATTTTGTCGTAAACCTTTTTTTCATCGACACCATGATGCGTGGTGGATGTCTTTGGCATGGCGAGATCAGACATCTTGTTGCTCCTGCAGGTGTTATTGATTAACTCCGGGCGGCAGTGATTGCGTCGTGATACCGCGTTGCGCGCTCATGCAATGTGGCAAGCGAGATACCCGGCCGATAAAGACCGGAACCCAGACCAAACCCCTGGGCGCCGCATTGCAGGTATTGCCGCATCTGCGCCGGGTCGGCCTGAATGCCGCCCACCGGTAAAAGTGCGATCTGCGCCGGCAAAACCGCACGCAACGCTTTCACCGCTGCGGGGCTGATCATCTCGGAAGGAAACAATTTCAGGCCGGCAGCCCCCGCGTGCAGTGCCGCAAAGGCTTCTGATGGCGTCACTACACCAGGCAGGCTGATCAGGCCCAACCGGGCGCTCAGACGGATGACCGCCGGATCGGCATTGGGCGACACGATCAACTGGCCGCCAGCAGCCACGACCTGGTGCACTTGGGCTTCAGTGGTGACGGTGCCAGCCCCTACACAAGCCATCTGGCCGACTGTCTCCGCCATGATGGCAATCGACTCATAGGGCTGTGGGCTATTGAGCGGGACTTCCAGATAGCGATATCCCGCTTCCACTAACAACAGCCCGACCGCTTTGGCTTCTGCGGGCGTGATGCCCCGCAAAATGGCGACGAGGGGAATGTCGGCTTGCTGTATCCGGGTGAAGAAATCCTGATGGTTCATGAGCAGCTTCCGGTGACGGGTTCAAGAAGACTGTGCAGATGGCGCATGCCCGCAATAAAGCAGTCATCGCCGTCAGCAAATTCGAGATGAATATCCAGGTGTTGAGCGGCCAACTGGTAGCGCTTGCACAACGCGGGCGTACCGATGACCCAGGCCTGGGTATCTGCAGGCAGCCCAGCCAGTTCAGCGCCCAGTAGCAGGCCGGACAAATAGCTATGGACCGCTACGGCAGGGAGCAAACCGGCAAGCAGCCGGGTACGTACAGAGAACAGCAGTCGACTGAGTACCGGGTCTTGGCGGGCAGCCAGAACGCCGCTGATAAACGCGGATTTATCATCCGTTTGCGGTGGGAGATCACGCCCCAGAATGCTGTGCTGCGTCAGCAGGGCAAATAGTTCACCAGTCATGAACGTGGCGAAGGACTGCAGCGTGTCACCGACCAATTGCGCGTGCTTGCTATGCGTGCCTGGCAAGATTGCGGTGCAATGGGGCCGGGGCTGCAACTGGGTCAGGCCCAGAAGCTGCACTTCTTCACCGCGCATGACGTCGGGCTGGCCGCAAGGACCAGTGCCGCTTATGCCCGGGATGATCCACACCGGACCTTGCCAGGGGACTGGCACCCCATGCCGGGCCAGTGCGGATAACGCACACGGGGTGTTCATATAGGGCGCTTCCAGCCAGCCGTTACGTGAACCCACCATGCCCGCCATCAGAACTGGCCGTTGGGGCGCATCGACCAGCCAGGGCTGTAGCAAACGCGCCAGCGTGCCCGCGAAGTCACGGTCTTTGACCTGCAGCAAGCCCAAGGACTCAGCAGTCCTGGCTATAACTGCACCCGCACCATCAATCAGGAAGGCGCGAAAGTTGGTGGTGCCCCAATCAACCGCGATCCAGTGTGTAGTATCCATTTATGTATTACAAATTAAATAAACTTGTAATACAAGATGGGCAGACAAAACCTGGTTGATCCAGGTTAATTAACCGCACATTCGATGCATGGTGGCGGAAAGCGCTGGTTTAGAGGCGGGCCGGGAGGGCTCCGCCTGTCATGCGTCCGGGCGGTTTGCTACCGCTGGCCCAGGGTGGCGAGTAAATCGGCCTGGCGAAGCTCGCCGGATTTCTGGATCGCAGCCAGAAGTATTTCACGCATGCGTTGGCGGGCCGTATCGGCCTGGCGCAACCGAACCGCCTCCAGGACGGCCTGATGCTGTTCAACCGCTAATGCGGTCAGGCTGACATCGTGTTCCAGCGTTTGTTTGAATGAAAGCATCATCGCCGCAGCGAGCGCATTGCCGAGCGACTGCAAAAAGAAGTTGTGGGTGGCACGAAGCAGCGCCAGGTGAAATGCCAGATCCCCTTTTTCAAACAAGGCACCATCGGCATGCTTCTGGGCTTGTTTCATGGTGATCCATGCGGCTTCAATGGCAGCCAGATCAGCTGCGCTGGCGTGGGTGGCAGCGAGCGCTGCCATATCCGGTTCAAAAATCAGACGGGTGACCATCAGTTGCTTCACGGTTTCCTGGCTGATTTCGGTTTCGCCCAACCAGGTAATCACCTCCTGATCAAGGCAGTTCCACTGATCCTGCTCACACACCGTACTGCGGCGCTTGGCCTGTACCGAAATCAGCCCTTTGGCGGCCAACACCTGCAGCGCATTGCGCACTGTCGTGCGTGAAACTTCGTACTGCATTGCCAGTTCGTTCTCACCCGGCAGCTGTTCTCCGGGCGCCAGATCCCCGCCGAGGATTCGCGCGGCCAGTTGACGGGTCAAGGTGGCAGAAACTGAAGTTTTGCGGGCTGTCATGATCTGAACCTGGCAAGCAAAAAGGCAAAAACCGCATTATCCGGGATAAACAGCGCAATGCACCTGCGTTGCAGTGGTCAGGGTTGAGCGACGTTATTGCGCATCACCAGCGTGCGGTGAACCAGCCACGCACACACACCGCAGACACACATTAACGTCGCCAACGGGCGGGCGCTGAGGTCTTGCCAGGCGCCCATCAAAAAGCCGACCAGCGTTGCCAG
>JASLES010000127.1 GCA_030151005.1 Silvimonas sp. | reverse complement strand
CATCGTTTTGCCAAACGGGTTTTGCAGGTTGACGGCAAGATCAACCATGCGCCAACCCGCCTTTCTGGCTGCGCCGAGGTGTTGCAGGTACACGTCCATGCTGCCCGGATTGATCAGAACCAGCGTGCTGTCGGGCGTTGGTGCGGGCGGCAGGGCCGCAGGCACTTCCGCAGGGAAGACCGGCAGGCCAAGCCCGGCCATGCCCAATCGCTCCAGGATAGAAGATGCCTGGGAGGCAGGGGCGATCAGGCAGAGCTGGGCAATCATGGCGGGGTCAGCTGCTCTGGCAGTTATTCATCAACTGCTTGAGGCCGTCCAGATCCTTAAGTTCGATCAGCCGGTTCTGTACACGCAAGAGGCCCTGATCCTGGAAGCGAGAGAGGGTGCGGCTCACGGTTTCCAGCTTCAGACCCAGATAGCTACCAATTTCCTCACGGGTCATGCGCAGATGAAAACTGTGCTGAGAGTAGCCCCGCAGTGCAAAGCGCTGCGACAGATTGAGCAAAAAGGCCGCAATGCGCTCTTCTGCCTTCATGTTGCCCAATAGCAGCATTACGCCGTGGTCGCGCACGATCTCCCGGCTCATCAAGCGATACAGATGCCGTTGCAGCGATGGAATGCGGCGCGACATGGTTTCCATTTCCGTGAAAGGCAGTTCGCACACTTCGCTGTCTTCCAGCGCCACTGCGTCGCAGGTGTAGTGTTCGGTGCTGATCGCATCCATGCCAATCAGTTCGCCGTTCATGTGGAACCCGGTGACCTGCTCCCGACCATCTTCCGACACGATACTGGTCTTGAAAAAGCCCAGCCGTACCGCGTAAAGCGAGTGAAACGGCTCGCCGGCCCGGTACAGCGCTTCGCCACGCTTGATCGGGCGACCCTGGGTGACCAGTTGGTCAACCTGGCGCATTTCGTCGGGAGACAAGCCTACGGGCAGACACAGCTCGCGCAGACTGCAGTTGGAGCAGGCGTGCCGCAGTTGCTTAAGGCCGGTTTCACGTAACTGGATAGGTGAGAGCATGGTTGTTTTTCCACTTGGACTTCAGATAATTGCCTGCAGGCCAGAGCCAAAGTCACGGTTGGGGCTGGTCTGTCAGAAACGGTTGGTCGCTGAAGGCATCTAATATTCACACGTGCGAAGTAGATGCGAGCATCATGCGATTTGCTTTGATCTGTATCAAGTAAATATCTCCAGGATGGAGGCAAACTCTTTTCCCTGAGTTTTCAGGGTAGGACAAATGCATACTGAAGCCTTTATCCAGCAAGTCGAGTTTGATCGTCCGCTGATCGAACGTTACGATGGCCAGGGGCCACGCTACACGTCTTATCCGACGGCGGACCGTTTCGGGTCTCTGGATGTCGAGATCTACGCCGACACCTTGCGCCAGTCGCGCGTGGGTGAGGCGGATCGCCCGGCATCGCTCTATTTTCACCTGCCTTTCTGCAACACGATCTGCTACTACTGCGCCTGTAATAAAATTATCACTAAAAATGAAAGCAGGGCAATTGAATATGTTGCGTATCTTAAAAAAGAAATTCGTCTGTTGGCAAATATATTGCCATATGCAATGAAAGTTGGCCAGATTCATTTTGGGGGTGGAACGCCTACATTTTTGCCCGAAGAGCAATTGGCGGATTTGATTTCTGAAATCAATAAGAATTTTCATATTTTGCCAAATGGCGAATACTCTATTGAAATTGATCCGCGCAAATTACAACCGGCAAAAATAGGCTTGCTGGCTGATGCCGGGTTCAATCGCATGAGTGTGGGCGTGCAGGATTTTGATGAGCGCGTGCAGCGTGCGGTCAACCGGGTGCAGAGTGAAGCGCAAACCCGCGTCGTGATTGATACGGCGCGGAGCATGGGTTTCCGCTCCGTTAGCATAGATTTGATCTATGGCTTGCCATTGCAAACGGTAGAAAGCGTCATGCGTACGCTGGACCGCGTGATTGCCATTCGGCCTGATCGACTTGCGCTCTATAACTACGCGCATTTGCCGGAAAGATTTAAAACACAGCGTCAGATTGACGCAACAACTTTGCCATCGGCATCAGAGAAACTCGATATCCTACAGTCATCCATTGAAAAATTGACCGCGGCCGGATATGTCTATATCGGCATGGATCATTTTGCTTTGCCGGATGACGATCTGGCGGTGGCGCAACGGCGTGGTACTTTACAGCGCAATTTCCAGGGCTATTCAACCTGGGCGGAATCCGATTTACTGGCATTTGGCGTTTCCGGTATTGGCAAAGTGGGTGCGGGCTATTTTCAGAATGCCAAGGATATTGACCAGTATTACGCATTGCTGGATCAAGACCGCTTGCCGATCGAGCGCGGATACCAGCTCAATCGCGACGATCTGTTGCGTCGCTCCGTGATCCAGGGGTTGATGTGCCGTTTCAATCTGGATTTTGCTCAGGTAGAGACGGCCTGGCTGATCGACTTCCATACTTACTTTGCGCCGGAGCTTGCCGTTCTGGATGCCATGGCGCGCGATGGGTTGCTGGTGATCGATCGGGAAGGCCTCGAAGTGACGCCGAAGGGGCGCATGGTCATCCGCTCAGTGGCGATGGTGTTTGATCGTCACCTGCGTGAGAAAACCACAACAGCTCGTTACTCCCGCCTTGTCTGAGTCCCGTTCCGTTACCTCAAACTGATTTGGGGTAAGCTTGCCGCTTTGCCACGTTACCGCCCCGGTGATGTGGTCTGGCGTGCTCTTCCTGGCGGGATTTTCCTTGCACGACTTTGATCTCTTGGCCTTTTTGCTGGCGGGTTTTCTGGGTGGCGGGCATTGCTTTGGCATGTGCGGTGGTGTGGTGGCCGCATTCAGCCTGCAACTGCCCCCTGGTCCGCGCTTGCGCTATCACCTGGGTTTCAATCTGGGGCGAGTGGCGGGCTACGTACTGATTGGTGCGCTGGCGGGTGGCGTGGGCGCTTTGCCGGTGCTGGTGTCGCTGCAGGGCGTGAAACTGGCCTTGTATGTTCTGGCCAACCTCTTGCTGATTGGCGTGGGGCTTTATCTGGCCGGTTGGTTCTCCTGGATTGTCTTTATAGAGACCGTTGGTCGGCCCGTATGGCGATTTTTGCAACCGGTTTTAAGGCGTCGGCTGCCGATCAAGCGCTGGCAGGACACCCTGGTGGTCGGCGCTCTGTGGGGTTGGCTGCCTTGCGGGCTGGTTTATACGGCGAGCTTGTCAGCTTTGTCCTCTGGCAGCGTGGGGCAGGGTGCCTTGATAATGCTGGCGTTCGGGCTGGGGACGCTGCCTAACCTGCTGTTGATGGGCCAGGCGGCGGGTGGTGCGCTGCAGTGGATGAGAAAGCGGTTTGTCAGGGTGTTGGCAGGGTTGGTTTTTATTGCATTTGGCATATACAGGCTGCTTTGGCTGCTGCTATTTAGTCATATGGTGCTTTGACAGACTATTCATGGGTGGATAACTCCACTAAAATCTGTCAGCTTATGCCTTTTGCATTGTTGAATAGCACCGGAACAGAGCATGCCCACGCCGATACTTGTCGTCGACGATTCATCCATAGCGCGCAAGATGCTGATCAAAGCCTTGCCGCCCGCCTGGGATGTTCAAATCACCCAGGCCAGTAATGGCAACGAAGCCGTTGCCGCTTATCGCAGTGGCAAGGCTGATGTGATGTTTCTGGATCTGACCATGCCTGACATGGACGGATACGCAGTGCTGGAAACCTTGCAAAAAGAAGGCTTGAACTCCTTTGTGGTCGTTGTCACCGCAGATGTGCAAACGCTGGCACGTGAGCGCGTACGGGCGCTCGGTGCGGCAGCCTTTGTTAAAAAGCCGGTCGATCCGGCCAGTATTGAGGCTGTGCTGCGCGAGTACGGGATCAAGTTATGACTGTTATTGCCTTGACGGAAGAGCAGCGCGACGCGCTGCAAGAAATCACCAATATTGGTATGGGCCGCGCTGGTGCGCTGCTGGCGCAATTGATGGGTGGTTTTGTCCATTTGTCCGTGCCGGGTATCTCTCTGGCCGATGCTGGCAACATTTCCGGCACTATCGCGCAAACCGTGGGCCGTGAACTGGCGGTCACCGCCGTACGTCAGTCGTTCTCTGGCACCTTGCGTGGCGAAGCCATGGTCATTTATGACGAGCGCGGCTGCCGCAATCTGGCTGACCTGATGGGTTATGAGGACGAAATTGGCGCGGCGACCGAGCGTGAGTTGCTGCTGGATGTGGGCAACGTGCTGGTTGGCGCCTGTCTGAACGGGATTGCCGACCTGCTGGTGTCGCCGCTCTCTTATTCGCCACCCACCCTCATTGCAGAGAACGCCGAGGTCGATCGCCTGATCAACCCGGATCAATTGACCTGGGATTACGCGCTGTTGATCCAGGTGCGTTTTACGCTGGAAATCCGCGACTTCACCTGCCATCTGCTGACGCTGATGCCGGAAGAATCGATTTCGCAATTGAAGAAGGCGCTTGATGCATTCATGGAAAGCATCTGATGCTGGAGACATTGCGCAATTTCATCGTCAGTGAAGTCGGCGTCGGCATTTTTGCAGTAGACCGTGAATACAACCTCCTGCTGTGGAACCGCTTTATGGCGGATCACAGCGGGATCAGCGCGCAGGACGCACTGGGTCGCAACCTGTTTGAACTGTTCCCGGACTTGCCGCAGAAATGGCTGTCCAAGAAAGTCGACAGTGTTTTCATGCTGCACAATTTTGCGTTTACCTCCTGGGAACAGCGGCCGTGGCTGTTCCCGTTCCGGCATAACCGCCCGATTACCGGCGGCATTGATTTCATGCAGCAAAACTGCACCTTCATGCCGGTGCGTGAGGCCGATGGCGAAGTCAGCGCCGTTGCCGTCACGGTCAATGACGTGACTGATGTCGCGGTGTACCAGAGCATGCTCAAACAGGCCATGGCCAAGCTGGAAGAAAGCTCCAGCCGTGATGGCCTCACCGGCGTGTATAACCGCCGCTTTACTGAAGCCCGCCTGCTGGAAGAAATCGGCAGGGTAGAACGCTACCAGGCCGAGACCTTCAGCGTCATCTTGCTTGATCTGGATCACTTCAAGCAGATCAACGATACGCATGGTCACCTGGGTGGGGACGAGGTGCTGTGCGAGGTGGTTGCGCGCGTGCGCAATGTGCTGCGCGATACGGACGTGTTCGGGCGGTATGGTGGCGAAGAGTTCTTGCTCATGCTGCCGCAGACCGGGCGAGAGGGGGCGGTGGCTGCGGCCGAGCGTATCCGCAAATCGATCGCCAGTTCGCCCATTCTGTATAACGAAGTCCCCATCAATGCTACCGGCAGCCTTGGCGTGGCCACCTACGAAGTGGGTGCCCCCAAGGTGGAACGCGTCAAAGCGCAGGCCGATCTGGCGCTTTATGCCTCCAAGCGCGCGGGCCGCAATCGCGTGACGTTCTACAGCGCGCAAATGGTCGACAAGGAACTGGGCGCGGGTTAAGCGCCGGTTTCTTGCTGCGCCAATCCATCTCGTTTGCCGGTACGCATCTCGTTTGATGCGCCAGGGCATAGCCTGTGCGGTGGCATGATGTTGTCATGCAAACGCACGCGGGTACTGCTCGCCAGACTGTTGCTTTTGATCCACGCCGCGCCGCAAAAAATTTTTTGTAAGCACACGTTACCGGTGTGCTTTAGATAATTTCCTGTCAGATCAAGCAGTTCCGTTTTTGATCGGCCAAGTGGACGATCAATTTAGTAATTCAGATAACAATCATATCGATAAACGCCCATCACCCCTGATTGGCCTCGTCTATAACAATAAGCGAGAGGGCGCGATGCCCTCCCGTTGTCCAGCGCCGCCCCTTGCTGTTTTGAATTGCCTGTCAAACCCCACCTGGCGACGCGTGGCAGCCGTATCCCATCCAACAAAGCTGGAGATGCGTCATGGACGTGTTCAATCACTATGCCTCGCGATACGAGCGCACCCGCGAAGAAGAACTCACCCTGAAGGAATACCTGGAGCTGTGCCGGCAAGACCCGTCGGTCTATGCCACGGCGGCGGAACGCATGCTGATGGCGATTGGCGAACCGGAAATGGTCGATACCCGCCTTGATTCGCGCGCATCGCGCATTTTCCAGAACAAGGTGATGCGGATCTATCCGGCGTTCCGCGAGTTTTACGGCATGGAAGAAGTCATCGAACAGGTGGTTTCGTACTTCCGGCACGCGGCGCAAGGCCTGGAAGAAAAGAAGCAGATTCTTTATCTGCTGGGGCCGGTAGGCGGGGGCAAGTCATCCATTGCGGAAAAGCTCAAGGAGTTGATGGAGCGCGTGCCGTTCTATTGCATCAAAGGCTCACCGGTCAACGAGTCTCCGCTTGGGCTGTTCAATGCAGAAGAGGACGGCGAAATCCTCAAGGAACAGTACGGGATTCCCGACCGCTATCTTAAGACCATCCCCAGTCCGTGGGCGGTCAAACGACTGCATGAGTACAACGGCGACATCAACCAGTTCCGCGTGGTGAAGCGTTACCCGTCTGTATTGCGGCAGATTGGCATTGCCAAGACCGAGCCGGGCGATGAGAACAACCAGGATATTTCGTCGCTAGTAGGCAAGGTGGATATCCGCAAGCTGGAAAAATACGCCCAGGACGACCCGGACGCGTACAGCTACTCAGGCGGGCTGTGCCTGGCCAACCAGGGTTTGCTTGAGTTTGTGGAAATGTTCAAGGCACCGATCAAGGTGCTGCACCCCTTGTTGACGGCCACGCAGGAAGGCAATTTCAAGGGGACGGAAGGCTTTGGGGCGATCCCGTTTGAGGGGATTATCCTGGCTCACTCCAACGAATCTGAATGGAAGCAGTTCCGTAACAACAAAAACAACGAGGCCTTCCTTGACCGGATTTACATCGTCAAGGTGCCGTATTGCCTGCGCGTCTCGGAAGAAACGCGCATTTACGACAAACTCCTGCGTAACTCGTCGCTCTCTGCCGCGCCTTGCGCACCGGGCACGCTCAAGATGATGGCGCAGTTTGCCGTGTTGTCACGTCTTAAAGAGCCGGAGAACTCCAGTCTCTTTTCCAAAATGCTGGTGTACGACGGCGAGAACCTCAAAGACGTGGACCCGAAAGCCAAATCCATGCAGGAGTACCGGGATTTTGCCGGGGTGGACGAGGGCATGAACGGCCTCTCGACGCGCTTTGCCTTCAAGATCCTCTCGCGCGTGTTCAACTTTGATCACCAGGAAGTCGCGGCCAACCCGGTTCACCTTTTGTATGTGCTGGAACAACAGGTTGAGCGCGAGCAGTTCCCGCAGGAGCAGGAACAACATTACATCGCGTATATCAAAGAATATCTGGCGCCCAAGTATGTTGAGTTCATTGGCAAAGAGATCCAGACCGCTTACCTGGAAAGTTATTCTGAGTACGGCCAGAACATTTTTGATCGCTACGTGACCTTTGCCGATTACTGGATTCAGGATCAGGAATACCGCGACCCGGATACCGGCGAGAGCTTTGATCGTAATTCACTGAACAACGAGCTGGAAAAGATCGAGAAGCCGGCGGGGATTTCCAACCCCAAGGACTTCCGCAACGAGATCGTCAACTTTGTGCTGCGGGCGCGCGCCAGCAATAACGGCAAGAACCCGGCCTGGAGTAGTTACGAGAAGTTGCGCACAGTGATCGAGAAAAAGATGTTCTCCAACACGGAAGAATTGTTGCCAGTGATTTCGTTCAACGCCAAGGCCAGTACGGAAGACCAGAAAAAGCACGAGGACTTTGTGAACCGCATGGTGACCAAAGGCTACACGCCCAAGCAAGTGCGGCTGTTGTGCGAGTGGTATCTGCGCGTACGCAAATCGTCTTGATGACGGGGGTGGGCTGCTGTGGCGTGGTGCAGACGCCGCGGTGGCCCGGCTGTTTAACCCGCTCGGGGGACTTATATGCATCATCTGATAGACCGGCGTTTGAACGGCAAGAACAAATCCGCAGTCAACAGAGAGCGTTTTCTCAAGCGTTTCAAAAGCCAGATTCGGGACGCGGTGGCGCGCTCCGTCAAAGACCGCTCGATTACCGATATTGAACGAGGGGAAAAAGTTTCGATCCCGGTGCGTGATGTCAACGAACCGACCCTGGGTCATGCGTCCGGCGGCGTGTGGGAGCGTGTGTTTCCTGGCAACAAAGAATACTTGCGCGGTGATGAGATCGATCGCCCCGAGCAAGGTGGCGGAGGCGGCGGCAGTGGCGGTTCGGGTCAGGGCGGCGGCGGGGAGGACGACTTTGTCTTTGAGCTGTCGCGGGAAGAGTTTCTCAACTTTTTCTTTGATGAGCTGGAGCTACCCAACCTCGTCAAGCGGCAGTTACAGCAAACCATCACCTTCAAATCCATCCGTGCCGGGTTCACCAGCGATGGCACGCCGACCAATATCCATGTGGTACGCAGCCTGCGCAGCGCGCTGGGTCGGCGCATTGCGCTCTCGGCCGAGCCCATGCGTGAGCTCAATGAAGCCCAGGAGGATCTGGACAAACTGCTGGAAACCCGCAGCGAACATGACCCCCTGATCAAGGCCGTCATGGCGCAGATTCATGCGCTGAAAACGCGTGTGGCTAATATCCCGTTTATTGATCCGTTTGACCTCAAGTACTCCAATCGCATCAAGATCCCGCTGCCGACCACGCAGGCGGTGATGTTCTGCGTGATGGATGTGTCGGGCTCGATGGATGAGAACAAAAAGGATATTGCCAAGCGTTTCTTCATCCTGCTGTATCTGTTCCTTACCCGCATTTACGACAAGATTGAGGTGGTGTTCATTCGCCATCACACCCAGGCCTACGAAGTGAACGAAGACGAGTTCTTCCACGCCCGGGATACCGGCGGCACGGTGGTCTCCAGCGCGCTCAAGCTGACACGCCAGATTATTGAGGCACGCTACCCATCCTCAGACTGGAATATCTATGTGGCGCAAGCCTCTGATGGCGATAACTGGGATTCAGATTCGCCCCAATGCCGCGAGATTCTGCAAAACAATTTGCTGCCGCTGTTGCAGTACTACGCCTATGTGGAAATCACCGAAGGGGAACCCCAAAACCTCTGGTACGAATATGAAATGGTAGCCCAGACGCACAAGGAATTTGCCATGCGTCGGATCAGGGACGCGTCTGAAATCTGGCCCGTGTTCCGTGACCTCTTTCGCAAACACCCGGAAAAAGCGGTGGCCTGAAAGGGCACCGCGCCCGAGGATTGAGCGCCATGACGACAACTCGCACCCGCAAAACCAGGAGCGACGAGCCAGAAGCACGGCCGCCGCGAAGAAAGCCCTTGTCACTGGGCTCGGAGTGGACCTTCGAGCTGATCGAAACGTATTACAAAGAAATCACCCGCATTGCCAAAGACTTTGGCCTGGATACCTACCCGAACCAGTTAGAGATCATCTCTGCCGAGCAAATGATGGATGCGTATGCCTCGGTCGGCATGCCGGTGATGTACAACCACTGGAGTTTCGGTAAACAGTTTTTGTCCACCCACAAGCATTACCAGCGCGGGATGATGGGGCTGGCGTATGAGATCGTCATCAATTCCAACCCCTGCATTGCCTACCTGATGGAAGAGAACACCATGACCATGCAGGCGCTGGTGATTGCGCATGCCAGTTTTGGTCATAACTCGTTCTTCAAGGGCAATTACCTGTTCCGCACCTGGACCGAGGCCGATGCCATCATCGACTATCTGGTGTTTGCCAAGCGCTACATTGCCGAGTGCGAAGCGCGTTACGGTGAAGACAAGGTGGAAGAATTGCTGGACTCTTGCCACGCACTGATGAACTACGGCGTAGATCGCTACAAGCGTCCGCAAAAGCTGTCGCTGGAAAAAGAACTGGCGCGGCAGGCCGAGCGCGAGCAATACCAGCAATCCCAGATCAACGAAATCTGGCGCACTCTGCCGCGCCGCTTTGAGGAAGAACAGGCGGTTGCACCCAAACGTTTTCCGGAAGAACCGCAAGAAAACCTGTTGTATTTCATCGAGAAATTTGCGCCCTTGCTGGAACCCTGGCAGCGCGAGATCGTGCGCATCATTCGCAAGATTGCCCAGTATTTTTACCCGCAGCGGCAAACCCAGGTCATGAACGAGGGTTGGGCGACGTTCTGGCACTACACGCTGATGAACCAGTTGTATGAAGAGGGCTTGATCACCGATTCAGCCATGTTCGAGTTCCTGCATAGTCACACCAATGTGGTGATGCAGCCGGGGGTGGATAGCCCGTATTTCAACGGTATCAACCCGTATGCGCTGGGGTTTGCCATGTATCGGGATATCCAGCGGATCTGCCAGAACCCGACTGAAGAAGACAAACGCTGGTTCCCGGATATGGCGGGCTCTGACTGGTGCAAAACGCTGGACTTTGCCATGCGCAACTTCAAGGATGAAAGCTTTGTGGCGCAGTATCTCTCGCCCAAACTGATCCGGGATTTCCGCTTTTTCAGCATTCTGGACGACGACGAAAACGCCACGCTCAAAGTGTCCGCCATTCACGACGACGCGGGTTACGCGGAGATCCGCTCGCAACTGGCCTCGCAGTACAACCTGGCCTACCGCGAGCCCAATATTCAGGTTTACGACGTCAATACACGTGGTGATCGCTCGCTGACCTTGCGGCATTACCAGTATCAGCGCCGGCCATTGGGCAACAGTGTGCATGAAGTCCTCAAGCACATTGCGCGGTTATGGGGGTTCTCTGTCAAACTGGAAAGCGTGGATGAAGACGGTCAGGTGATCCTCAGTTACGACTGCAAACTGGAAAAGCGCGGCAGCCCGTTTTGATGTCACACAAGCATCCAGCCCAAACCCGGAGTACGCTCCGGGTTTTTTGTCGTCGCCTGACTGGCCGTTTCTCTAGCCATAGCCAACCCGGTTGCGTCAGGATGTCCACCATTCGTCACCGCCTTGTCTTTGTGGATACAAAAACCATGTGGAATCTGTCTTCGCCCGATTTGCGCCCGTTGTTGCTGGCTTGCTCTGCCGTGCTGGCCTGCTTTGTTGCGCCATCGGCCCATGCGGCAACTAGCCAGGGTACGCCATACGCGATCAGCGGCACCTGTGAAGGGCTGCCACGCGTTACCCTGAAAACTGCACCGGGTTTTTGCGTCGGGTTGGCCGCAACCGGTCTGGGTATGCCGCGCGGCGTGCTGCCGCTGGCTGATGGCTCTGCGCTGCTCACTGATATGGGTGGCTGGGGCAAAAACAAGGGGCGCCTGTTGCGGTTGGTACGCCGCCAGGGTGGTTTTGACAGCGTGACGCTCCTTAACGGGCTGGATCGCCCGCACGGTTTGCAATTGGGGCCGGACGGCCAGGTTTATCTGGGGGAGGCCGGCCGCATTAGTCGTTTCAACCCTGCTGATGCACAGCCCAAATTGACCACGGTGATTGATAGCCTGCCAGACGATGGCCGCCATCCAATCAAGGTCTTTGTCTTTGCCAAAGACGGCTCTTTGTTTGTCAACTTTGGTTCGGCCACAGACAACTGCGAAGGGCGGATCGATACCAGTCAGCCCCCGTTGCAGCAATGCAAGGACA
>JASLES010000095.1 GCA_030151005.1 Silvimonas sp. | reverse complement strand
GGGTCGCCTTTCTTTGCCTACTTTCTTTGGGGCCGCCGAGGTGGCGAAGCAAAGAAAGTAGGGTGCTCCCGCCACCGCGGGTATCAAATGCTTTTCAAACCCGCGCCGTCAGGCGCTAACACCAACAACAATCTGAACCAGGCCAGCCCCCCGGATTCCCGCCTGCCGGCTCCATCCGGGCTACAACACTGCGGCGCACCTTGAAAACCGCCCTGCCGGCGGTTTTTTACGACCTGTGCCGATTGCCCTGACCGCCCGTCCCGCACAACCACCAAACCGGCGGTTTTTCTGCAAAAAACCAACGTGGTTTCCCCCGACCCGACAAACAACTCAAGCCTTTGTTTTACAACGGGATATCCTGCTAAAACAAAGGTAGTTTGTGCGTGTGGGGCCGCGTCGGGTTACCAGTGTGTTTTGCATTTCATCAAATCTCCATTTTCATGGCGAAAAAACACGTTAATATACGCGCCTTTCAAGGACGTCCCAGACCGGCTCCGGCCCAGCGACAGACAGGGATTTGCAACGTTTTTGCGCGTTGCGGGTCACATGTTTTCAGTCGCCCGCCTGCCGCAATGCGGAGGATGAGCGCTGTTCTTATCCAGAACAGATCGCTCTAGCGCCCATTTTTTCTAGCTGCGCCTATAAGCCTCGTGCCCGAAGCGCTAATGTTTTTATTTGAAGGACATTGGCATGCGATTTTATTTTCCCCTTGTGATCATCGACGAAGACTTCCGCTCGGAAAACACCAGCGGCTCTGGCATTCGTGAACTGGCTGCGGCCATTGAAACCGAAGGCATGGACGTCATTGGCTATACCAGCTATGGCGATCTGACTTCATTTGCGCAGCAACAAAGCCGCGCGGCTGGTTTCATTTTGTCGATTGATGATGAGGAGTTCGGTGGTGGCAGTGCAGAAGAAACCCGAACCGCGCTGACCAGCCTGCGGCATTTTGTTGAAGAAATCCGCCGCCGCAACCCGGATATCCCGATTTATCTGTATGGCGAAACGCGCACCGCGCGCCATATTCCCAACGATATCCTGCGCGAGCTGCATGGCTTCATTCATATGCATGAAGACACGCCAGAATTCGTGGCACGCCACATCATCCGTGAAGCCAAGTCTTACCTGGATACCCTGGCCCCGCCGTTCTTCCGTGCGCTGACGCATTACGCGCAAGACGGTTCGTACTCCTGGCATTGCCCGGGGCACTCCGGCGGCGTGGCGTTTTTGAAGAGCCCGGTCGGCCAGATGTTCCACCAGTTCTTTGGCGAGAACATGCTGCGCGCGGACGTCTGCAACGCGGTAGATGAACTGGGCCAGTTGCTGGATCACACCGGCCCGGTGGCGGCGTCCGAGCGCAATGCAGCGCGCATTTTCAATGCCGATCATTTGTTCTTCGTGACCAACGGCACCTCCACATCCAACAAGATTGTGTGGAACTCTACCGTGGCCCCGGGTGACATCGTGGTGGTGGATCGCAACTGTCATAAGTCCATCCTGCACGCCATCATGATGACCGGCGCGGTGCCGGTGTTCCTGATGCCGACGCGCAACCACTACGGCATCATCGGCCCGATTCCGCGCAGCGAATTTGAACCGGATGCCATCCGCAAAAAGATGCTGGCCAACCCATTCTGCCGTGAAAAGCTGGAATCCAACCCGAACGTGAAGCCGCGCGTGCTGACCATCACGCAGTCGACCTACGACGGCATCATGTACAACGTGGAAGAAATCAAGAACTTGCTCGACGGCGAGATTGAGACCTTGCACTTTGACGAAGCCTGGCTGCCGCATGCGGCATTCCATGACTTCTACGGTGATTACCACGCCATTGGCGAAGGCCGTCCACGCTGTAAAGAGTCCATGGTGTTCTCTACACAATCCACCCACAAGCTGCTGGCCGGCCTCTCGCAAGCCTCGCAGATTCTGGTGCAGGATGCCGAGCAAACCAAGCTGGATCGCGACATCTTCAACGAAGCGTATCTGATGCATACCTCCACCAGCCCGCAGTACGCCATTATCGCCAGTTGCGATGTGGCTGCGGCCATGATGGAAGCACCGGGCGGTACCGCGCTGGTAGAAGAATCGTTGTCTGAAGCGCTGGATTTCCGCCGCGCCATGCGCAAGGTGGACGAAGAGTACGGTGACGATTCCTGGTGGTTCAAGGTGTGGGGCCCGGCTGATCTGACCGATGAAGGTCTGGATCACCGCGATGCCTGGATGTTGAAAGCCGGTGAAGAATGGCATGGCTTTGGCGATGTGGCCGAAGGCTTCAACATGCTGGATCCGATCAAGGCCACCATCATCACCCCGGGCCTGAACATGGCGGGTGACTTCTCGGAAACCGGGATTCCGGCGTCCATTGTCTCCAAGTATCTGGCCGAGCATGGCGTGGTGATCGAGAAGACCGGTCTGTACTCGTTCTTCATTCTGTTCACCATTGGCATCACCAAGGGCCGCTGGAACACGCTGTTGACCGCACTGCAACAGTTCAAGGACGACTACGACAAGAACGCGCCGCTGTGGCGCATTCTGCCGGAGTTCGTACAGCAGTTCCCGCAGTACGAGCGCATTGGTCTGAGAGACCTGTGCCAGCAGATTCACGGTATCTACAAGGCACGTGATGTGGCGCGCCTGACCACCGAGATGTATCTGTCTGATCTGGTGCCTGCACTCAAGCCGGCCAAGGCTTTTGCCAAGATGGCGCATCGCGAGATCGAACGCGTACCGCTGGATGAACTGGAAGGCCGCGTCACCGCAGTGATGCTGACGCCCTACCCGCCAGGCATTCCGTTGTTGATTCCGGGTGAAGTCTTCAACAAGACCATTGTTGATTACCTGAAATTTGCCCGTGAGTTCAACCAGCGCTTCCCTGGCTTCGAGACCTATATCCATGGTCTGGTGGCCGTAGAAGAAAACGGCGTGACCAGCTACTACGTCGATTGTGTGAACTGAGCCTCTGCCCTCCGGCAGGGCGATCAGGCCACTGCAAAAAAAACGTCAAACGCCCTGACTTGTTCAGGGCGTTTTTATTTGTAAGTCAATCCTTACAATATGATCGATCAACGCCAGGTTTTGCCCGACAAAAGCAAAAAACCCGCAATCTGTTTGCCATAGACAATTTGATTCTTACTGGTTATGGCCAATTTTTAGCAAAAAACCCACATTTTTACAGATGCGACTGTCGAAAATCGCAAGGAAGAAATTTCTAATATAGACTGCCTGAACCGCCTGCAAACAAGCCGCCAAAAGTGACTAAATCCGATCCAGCCGCCCTGATTGAAGAAGCGCAACGTTGCGTTGGCTCGGATCAGTCGCGCGCACTGGATCTACTGCGCCGCGCACGTCGGCATATTGATCCGGCTGCAAGCACGCAACTGGCGCAATGCTGGGTGACACAGGCAAAGGTGCACTGGGCACGCCGCCAGTTCGGCCAGGGCCTGACTGCGGCCCGCAGATCGCTGCGGCTATTGCAGAACGCGCCGTCTGAACGCGCTCAGGCCTTGTGGATCATGGCCGAATGCCAGCGCGGCCTGGGCCGTTACGCAGGCGCGCTGGACGCCTGGATGGCCTGCCTTGAGCTCTCCATGATGAGCCGCCAGACCGAACTGGCTGCCGTCGCTTGCGCTGGCATCGGCAATTACTATCAGCTCATCGAAGACACCCAACACGCGCTGAGCCTGCGTCGCCAGGCATACGAGTTTGCCTGCCAGAGCAAAGACCCGGCCACGATTGCCAAATGCGCCATCGCGCTGGCCGGTGATTACGTACGCCAGCATATGTCGCACCAGGCCCTGCCCTTGTTGCAGGTGGCGCAAGACTTGATCACACCGCAAATGGAGCCCACCTGGTGGGCAGAGACGCTCTACTATCAGGGCCTGCATGCATTCCAGAACGGCAACAGCCAACGTGCCCAGCGCGATCTGAACGAAGCCCTGACGCTGGCCCGCAAGGCAGATTCGCCCTGGGTTACCGTGCAGTGCCTGAAAGAACTGGCACGCTTGCACCGCAATAGCGGCCGCTATGACGCCGCTGTGAGCGATTTGCAAGAAGCCATCAGCATCGCCCACACGTTTGATACCGGGTATTTGCTGCAATCGCTGTATCTGGTGTTGTGTACCTCAGAAGAGGCCCACGGCCATTTTGAGGCCGCACTGGCCGCGCACGAGGCCTATCACAACACCCGCATGGCCTACCTGAAACGGCTGGATGAACCAGGTTGCCGGCCCTCGCCCAGCCGGCTGGCACAGTTGCAACTGCGGCTGGAAGTCATCCAGGCGCGCAAAGAAAATGACCTCTTGCAAGAGCGCCAGGCCGCCGCATCGCAACGCGCGGCCAACCAGGCGCGGCTGGCCTTGCGTGCAGACCTCTCCCCCATTGAGCGCGGCGGGCTGGAACAAGAACTGTTGCGGCTGGATGGCCAGGCCACCAGCCTGTTGAACGTGCGGCTGGAAAACCTCAACGAAATCAGCGAGCACTATTCCTTTGCCATCGGCGATCAAGTGTTGTCTGAACTGGGCCGCCGCCTGGCGATTTTTGCCCGCCACAAGTCGTGCCATGCCGCACGTTATTCCACGGCCAGTTTTGTGCTGGTGGTGCCCGCAGAACAACAACATAGCGTACTGGAAGCGCTGGTGCATGAACTGGAAGAATTGATGGGCCACATGCAAGGCCCGGCCGCACGCATCTGCTTGCGTGCCTGCCGCGTGCACGATCCCAGGACGGCGTTGCGTAGCGTGCTCAAGGCCCCTGTACTGGCGCGCCTGCCCAGCATGAACCCGCTGGAGCAACCATGAGCCACGGCGGACACTCACGCTTGCTTGATACCGAGCTCGATCTCATCAGCGATATGCTCTTGAGCGCGCCGGAAGAAGCCCGCCGCGTGGCACTCAATATTGCGGAAGAAGCCGCCGTATTGCATAGCCATGCCACGCTGGCCCGTGCGCGGCTCTATCACGCGCTCACGCTGATGTACCAGGGGCAACTGGAAACCGGCACGCCGCTGCTGGAACGCGCCATTGAATCGGCCCGTCGCCATCGTCTGATACAAGACTTGCCCATGGCGCTGGATCAAGCCGCAGACAGCGTGCTGCTGCAAGGCCGTTTCGATCATGCCATGCGTTATTGGGTGGAATGTCTGGAGCTGGCCATTGCCGCCCGCAACACCGCGTTATGCGTGCGCAGCCATTTGGGTATTGGCAAGATTCATTTCGCCCTGGGCGATTTTGAAACCGCCAAGACGCATCACCTGCGTTCGGCCGAGTACGGCCACACCTTTTACGACCCGACCATTTATTGCGCCACCTACCTGTGCCTGGCGGCAGACTTCTTGCGGCTGGAGCAGATTCCCAGCGCATTTGTAGCGCTCAAAATTGCCCACGATGCCTTGCCCAAAGCGCGCAACAAAGCGGTCTGGCAGATTGAACTGGCGGCTTATTACGCCGAGGCCCACACCAGTAATGGCGATTTTGCTGCTGCCCAAACCTGGGTAGACGAAGCGCGGGCCGCATGTGAACAAAGTTCGCCACGCCAGCAATGGGGCGAGATCATCACGCGTGTGGCATGGGCTAGCTTGCTGGAACGCCAGAACCAGCCCGATGCAGCCATGGCGCAGTTGCATCTGGCGCTGGACGATGCGCTGATCATGAATGCGCCCAGCCTGACTTTGCGCATCCATCACAAGCTATATCTCGTCAACAAGGCGCATGGCCAGTTTGAAGCGGCATTACATCACCACCGTGCCTGGCACCAGGCGCTGGAATCGCAAATGGAGCGGCTGAACGAACAAAAGCTGCAACATGCCACTCAGCGACGTCTGGCCAAGCTGGAACAGCGCATGGAACTGGAACGCGCCCGCCACGAAAACAACCGCCTGCTGGCGCGCGTGCAAACGCACGAGCAAACCATCCAGACGCTCTCCAGCGTGGCTCAAACCGATGCACTAACGGGGGCCTGGAACCGGCGCGCGCTGGAAGAACGCCTGGCGCGCTTGCATGAAGAATCCAGCACCGATGGCTGGCCGCTATCCGTCTTGATGATCGACCTGGATCACTTCAAGGATATCAACGACCGCTTTACTCATATCCTGGGTGATCAGGTCCTTAAAGGCGTGGTGCATCTGATTGCCACGGCCTGCCGCAGTGACGAATTCATTGCCCGTTACGGCGGAGAAGAATTCACCCTGTTACTGCCCGGTCTGCAACTGGCTGGTGCCATGCAGATTGCCGAGCGCATCCGCACCACGGTCAACGAGCACGCCTGGCCGTCGCTGCCGGATGTACGCCTGACCGTCAGCATTGGCGCAGCCGAACTGCAAGAAGGCGAAGCGGCTGCCTCGTTGCTCACGCGTGCGGATACCGCGCTGTACCGCGCCAAACACGGCGGCCGCAATCAGGTGTGCGCCGCCGGGTAAGCGGTTTTGGCTAGCGGGCAGCGGACACAATCAGGATCATCGGGCGCTCCCGCTCTATCGCCAGTTGCGGCTGCTGCGCTATTTGCGCTGGCGTCGGAGCAAACTCATCTATCTGCCGGATCTGAAAACCCGCGTTCAGGAGCGTGTTGATAGTGCTCGCCAGAGTACGGTGATACTTGAGTACACCGTTCACAAACCAGTCAGTGCGGCGCTCGCCTTCTTCGGCATACGCACTCACCGGCCACACGGAACGACCGGCCTCATCCTTGATCCAGGCCGCCTGCGCGCTGGCCATGAATACCGGGTGCTCAATGGTAAACACCAGCCGGCCACCAGGGGCCAGCGACTGAAAAATGGTGCCGACAAGGCGGCCAAAATCAGCCACGTAATGAAACGCCAAAGAACTGTAAACCAGATCAAACACGCCCTCAGGCAACGTCAGGGTGTTGAGATCAGCAATCTGGTAGGTAATGGCCGCGTCTGAGGTGGTACTGCGGGCGCGTTCGATCATGTTCCGGGACAGATCAAGCCCCAGCACGCTGGCTGCCCCTTGCTCACGCAACCAGCGCGACGCCCAGCCAAAACCGCAACCCAGATCAAGCACCCGTTGTCCGCTTACGTCCAGCAGCATGGTGCGAATAGCCGGCCATTCCGGCGCGCCATCCAGCCCCAGCACCTGGCGGGGAATCCCGGCGTAACCGGCAAAAAAATCAGGATTGTCGTAGATATTCTGGGACATGCTTTGTTTCACCAAATCAGGGTTGGGCCTGCCGCCACACACGTGACGTGATATGGAGAGCGCCAATCATTCAAGCATACCCGTTACTGCGCCAGCGCCGCCCCTACCTCTTCTACCGGGCTGCGGCCAAAACAGCGTTTGAACTCCCGGCTGAACTGGGACGGGCTTTCGTAGCCCACACGGTTGGCGGCAGCACTCACGTTCAGACCGTCCTGCACCATCAGCAAAAAGGCTTTATGCAGCCGGACGCGTTTGAGGTATTGCAGCGGCGAGGTAAATGTCATGGCCTTGAAGTTGTGATGAAAGGCCGAAACGCTCATATTGGCTTCCTGGGCCAGGGTGTCGATGTCCAGCGCGGAGGCGTATTCAGTGTGCATGCGCCGCAACGCCCGGGCCATGCGGCTAAAGTTACCCTGGCGGCCCGCAACGGCGCGCAATGCACTCCCCTGGCTGCCTTGCAGCGCGCGGAACACAATCTCGCGAATCAGTTGTGGGCCTAGCACGTGGCTTTCCAGCGGGTTTTGCAGGCACTGCATCAGGCGGATGACGGCATCGTTGAGCGTGCCGTCCAGCGGTACTGAGGCCATCGGGATATCCGGGCTGGCTTCTGAGGGTGATGTGTCGGGCAGCGTTTCCATTTGCAGCAACAGTTCACGCAACAGACCGACATCCACCGGAATACGCACCCCCAGAAACGGCTCGGCGCCGTGGATTTGGGTCTCACACTCAAACGGCAGTGGCACCGACATCACCAGATAGTTGAGCGCGTCATACTGCCAGCAGTGTTCGCCCAGATAACCCACCTTGCGCCCTTGGGCGATGACAAAAATCCCCGGCTCATAGAACACGGGTACGCGCGGGGTGTTCTGGTTGACGCGCATCAGCATCACGCCCGGCAAGCTGGTTTCACTGATGCCGTATTCTGGCTGCCATTGCAGGATCAGATCGGTCAGGCGTTGATTGACGGGTAAAGCGCTGGCAGTCATGAGGTTGTCACAAGCAAGAAACAAGGCTGGACGAATGTATCAGCGTATACGCGCGCGCGACAGGTGTTGCAGTGTTAATCAGCAGAATCAGGCAAGTGTTCCGCAGAAACGGGCATTCAAGATCACGGCGCGCTCTCCAATAATACGCAGCAGTTTCCCTGCCTGCCGGCAGGGTCGCCCGCAACATGACAGGAGCACATCATGGCTTTGAATATCCGCAGTTTTGCCACCCCGTCGGCCACCGCGCCGCTGGGCCCTTTGCTGGTCACCCGCCGTGACCCGCGCGCCAACGACGTGGTCATCGACATTCTGTATTGCGGCGTCTGCCACTCTGATCTGCATCAGGCCCGTAACGACTGGCACAACAGTATTTACCCGATGGTGCCGGGCCACGAAATCATCGGGCGCGTCACCAGCGTGGGCGCCAGTGTCAGCAAATTCAAGGAAGGCGATCTGGTGGGCGTGGGTTGCCTGGTGGATTCCTGCCAGCATTGCCCGTCCTGCGGGGAAGGTCTGGAGCAATATTGTGAAGAAGGCGCTACCGTGACCTACAACGGCATTGACCGTCATGACGGCATGCCGACGTTTGGCGGTTACTCCGAACGCATTGTGGTGTCCGACAAGTTTGTGGTGAACGTCTCGGAAAAAATTGACCCGAAAGCCGCCGCGCCGCTCTTGTGTGCCGGCATCACCACCTACTCCCCGCTCAAGCACTGGAAAGTGGGCAAAGGCAGCAAGGTTGCAGTTGTCGGTCTGGGCGGTCTGGGTCATATGGGCCTGAAGTTTGCCAAGGCCATGGGCGCTGAGGTCACCCTGTTCACCCGTTCGCCAGGCAAAGAAGTGGAAGCCCGTCGTCTGGGCGCAGATCATGTCGTTTTGTCGACTGATGCCAGCCAGATGCAAGCCGTTGCCAACCAGTTTGACTTCATCCTCGATACCGTACCGTACTCGCACGATCTGAACCCGTACACCGCCACGCTCAAGCGCGACGGTACGCTGGTGCTGGTTGGCTTGATCGGCCCGGTAGAACCGACGCTGATGACTGTGCCGCTGGTGCTGGGCCGTCGTCAGGTGGCTGGTTCGTGCATTGGCGGGATTGCTGAAACCCAGGAAATGATGGATTTCTGCGCCGAGCACAATATCGTCAGCGATATTGAGATGATCGACATCCAGAACATCAACGATGCCTACGAGCGCATGCTCAAGAGCGACGTGAAATACCGCTTTGTGATTGATATGAAGTCGTTGCAAAAGGCGTTCTGATTGATTGACTGTCATCTTTCCATCGTCATTCCCGCCTACGCGGGAATGACGATGTGGAAATTGAGTCCGTTACACAAAAAAGCCCCGCAGTTGCGGGGCTTTTTTGTGTCACAACACCAGTTTCAGTTCTCGCAACAAAGCGCCCGGCAAATTCATGCTGGCACTACTGCGGCCACCGTAACTGCCGGCATCCGCCAGAAAGGTCGTCTCTTGCGTCAGCGCTTCAAGTTCACTGCCCAGCATACGGAACAGCGTGTCATCAAAACGCATGACGTTGAGCGGGGCGACGATCTCGCCGTCTTCTACCCAGAAGCAGGCAAAGCGGGTCATACCAGTCAGGCGGCCAGCGGCGCGGTCAGAATAATTCAGATACCACAGGTTGCTGACATACAAGCCCGTCCCCAAGGTCTTGAGCACATCCGCCTGTGCCAGTTCGCCCCCCAGCATGCTGAAAGACGCTGCGGCTTCCGAGCCATCTGCCCCGTTGCCAGCGATATCGTACTCACGCGCGGTGCGCGGGCTGATCAGGCTGCCAGCGAGCTTGCCGTGATCAATCAGCGTGATGTGATCAGGCTTGATGAAGCCTTCTTGCTGAAAGCGCGGGGCAAGGCCACCAGACGTGTCTTCACGCATGCTCACGAGACCAGAGAACGATGCATTGCCCTGGAGTCTCAGCAAGGGGCTGCGTTTGGTCCGCATACTCTTTTCAGAGAACCCGCCCCAGTTGAGCATGCTGACAATCTCGCCCAGTGCGGCGGGAGTCAGATAGGCGCGGTAGGCACCTGGCGTCAGTGATTTGGGGGCATGCCCCAGCAACGCGGCTTGTTGCCGTGCAGCCTCAATCTCGGTACGGATCGCGTGTTTATCCCACACAAAACCGGCACTACCGCGTTTGACCGCTTTGTCACCGTGCGAGTACAAACTCCAGTCGAAATTCCAGCTGGCGGTTTCTTGCCAGTTGCGCTGACCCAGATGATTGGCAAAGCCGTAATACACCGGGCCAACCGCCAGAATGCCCACCAGGTCCAGCCCGGCGGCCGCATCGGTAATGTCAGCCACAATCTCTTGCGCCGCCGGCAACTGGTTGCCCGCGACAGATTCGGTCGAGCGCACTTCGGTCGACAGCAGCAAGTGCGGGTCTGCTTCTACATCGGCCAGTGCCTCACGCAGATCAACCAGCACGCGATCGAGCGTATCGGTATCAGAGGCGTTTCCGGAGAGCACAATCTTTTGCGAGATATGCTTTTGCCCCTGGACCAGCCGGATGGTCAGATAAGCTTGCGCCACCTGCCCGGCCTGGCGCACCAGACCATGATTGAAGCGCACAAAGTCAGAGGTCTCGCCTTCCAGCCACAGCGTGTAACCTTCGCCGGCGTGCAAACGGTGACCGGCATGATCGGCCAGCGCGTAAAAATGCGCGCGTTGTTGTGATTGTTGCTGGCTCATGCGCCCTCTCCCCCGAACACGTCGATATTGCCAAACACACACGCCGGGGAAGCGTGCCCCACGCGGATCACCTGATTGGGTTCACCCTTGCCGCAATAGGGCGTGCCCATGACGTCGTCCGTCGAGCCGTTGCCCACTGCTTTGAGCGCACGCCAGAAGGTGGCAGAAATCCCGCGATAACCGGGGTTCTTGACCACGCCCTTGAGCTGGCCGTTTTCAATCAGCTGGCCCCATTCGCAACTGAACTGGAACTTGTTGCGCGAATCATCAATCGACCAGGACACATTGGTGTCCATCAATACGCCGCGCTCAATGCCGCCAATCAGTTCATCCAGCGTTTTGTCGCCGGCTTCCACATTCAAGTTGGCCATGCGGTCGATCGGTGCGCGATTCCAGTTGCTGGAGCGGCTGTTGGCCACGCCTTGTACCGGCTTGCCTTCAGCCGCTGCACGCGCCTGGCTAATAGCGCCACCGAGCGGACGTTCCAGCACACCATCGCGGATCAGGAACGCTTTTTCAGCCGCGTTACCATCGTCATCCCAACCATATGCCGCAAATTCGTTGCTGCGGGACGGGTCGTAGGTCACGTTCAGGAGCGGCGAGCCATAACGGTATTCGCCAAACATATCCAGCGACACAAAGCTGGTGCCTGCATAGTTGCGCTCGTCACCCAGAATACGGTCCAGCTCCAGCGGGTGGCCGATGCTTTCATGAATTTGCAGCATCATTTGCGACGGCATCAGCAGCAAATCCATATTGCCGCTGGGGCAGTTGGGCGCCAGCAATAATTGCAGCGCTTCATCCGCCACGCGTTTGCCCGCGCCATACAGGCCAGACTGCGTGAGGACTTCCATACCGCCCTGCCGGCAATAACCGTTGTACTGGCCGCCCAGGCTGCGGGTTTGCGAATCGCCATCAGCAAACGCCGTGGCCGAGAGCGACGGGATCACTGCGCGATAATGTTGTTCTACCGCGCCACCACCCGATGTGAGATATATCTGGCGCACTTCCAGCCGATCCACATTGGCGCCCCAGTCGACAATGCGCTCGTCAATCTGGCAGGCACGGGATTCATCCATCAACAGTGCCATCAAGTCTTTGCGTTGCCAGTTCAGCGGCTGATCTGCGGTGGGGCCCAGATAACGGCCACTCGGGTTC